>NZ_JBVJIJ010000028.1:36380-146044 GCF_055586325.1 Dactylosporangium sp. NPDC051087
ACCCCCCCCCCCCCCACCCTCCCCCCCCCCCCCCCCCCCCCCCCCCCTCCCCGGGCCTCAGGAGAAGTACCGCAACCAGACGTAGCCCCAGGCGATGACCGTGGTCATCACGGTGGTGACGATGCCGTAGCGGGTGAACTGCCAGAAGCTGATCGGCTCGCCGGAGCGGGCCGCGATGCCCAGGACGACGACGTTGGCGCTGGCCGCGATCGCGGTGCCGTTGCCGCCGAAGTCGGCGCCGAGGGCGAACGCCCACCACAGCGACTGGCCGGTGGCCGGGTCCGGGGTGGTCGCGACGATGTCCTCGACGATCGGGGCCATCGTCGCCACGTACGGGATGTTGTCGAAGAACGCGCCCAGCACCGCGGACCCGAAGAGCAGCCCGGACGCCGCGGCGAAGTAGTTGTCGCCGACCTGGCCGGTCGCCCAGGCACCGATGCGGTGGATGACACCGGTCTCCACGAGGCCGCCGACCATGACGAACAGGCCCATGAAGAAGACCAGCGTCGACCACTCGACCTCCTCCAGGTAGGCGGCGGTCTCCACGCGCGACACCAGCACCATGAGGCCGGCGCCGAGCAGCGCGATGATGGCCGGCTCGACGTGGATCACGGCGTGCAGCGCGAACCCGGTGACGACCAGCGCGAGCACCGCCAGGCACCGCCACAGCAGGCGGTGGTCCTTGATCGAGGCGCGCTCGTCCAGGGCCATGACCTCCGCGACCCGCTCCGGGTGGTATTCGAAGCGCTTGCGGAACATGACCCAGGCGAGGAGCACGAACAGGATGAAGAGCACGACCACGATCGGCGCCATGTGCACGATGAAGTCGTTGAACGTGAGGCCCGCGCGGCTGCCGATGATGATGTTCGGCGGGTCGCCGATGAGGGTGGCGGCGCCGCCGATGTTGGAGGCGAGCGCCTCCGCGATCAGGTACGGCGCTGACGAGGTCCCCAGCTTGCGGCAGACCAGGACGGTCACCGGGGCGACCAGCATGATCGTGGTGACGTTGTCCAGGAACGGCGACGCCACTGCCGTGATGACCATGAGGAGCACGAGGAGCTTGTACGGCCGGCCACCGGAGCGTTTCGCGGCCCAGATGGCGAGGAACTCGAACACGCCGGTCTGCTTGATGACACCGACGATGATCATCATGCCGAGCAGCAGGAAGATGACGTTCCAGTCGATGCCGGCATGCTCGGAGAAGAACACGTCCTTGCCCGGCACCAGGCCCAGCAGGGCCATCAGGCCGGCGGCGAACAGGGCGACGGCGACCCGGTGGACCTTCTCGGTCGCGATGAGGACGAACGCGATCGTGAAGATGACGATCGCGGCCAGGGCGCTCATCGGCGGCCCGGCGGGCCGTGCGGCGTGACGAGGTGACGGGGACGCGGCGATATGCGGTACATGACGATCGACCTCCGAAAGGGCAACGCAAACGAAACCGTCGACCCGGCTGGGCCACGGCTGCGGACACGAAGAACTTCAGGAGGCGGGAGGACCCCGGCAGCCCGGCGCGACAACGCACCGTCCACTGTGGACGGCGGCCGGGACCGCCGTCGCGGGCGACCACGCCCGCGGCGGGACGATCTCGGCGACGCCGGGCAGCACGGCGAGCCAGTGCGGCCCGGCGTGGAGGTCGGAGTCCCCGGACGCCCGCGGGAGCTTGCGGCCCTGCGGGGCGTCGGCGCCGGGCACCGCGGACGTGACGCTCGCGGTGCGCGGGACCTGGAACATGTCGCCGGGCAGGGCGTAATGGGCGTGGGTGAGGCCGAGCAGCATCGCGCAGACGCTCAGCGCGAGGCTCACCGCGGTCGCGCGCAACGTCGCCGAGGTCCTCATCCCACACCTCCTCCTCGCTCGGTGAACCCGGAAGCCTACCCGGCATCGGCGAGAATCGCAGGATGACGACCGATTACAACGGCTACCAGCCCACGGTGTACGCCCGGGGGCGCGCCCTGACGCCGGAGTCCGGGCAGGCGTGGACGGCCGCGTTCCGGCGGTGGGCGCCGCCGCAGACGTCGACGGTCCTGGATCTGGGGTCGGGGACGGGCCGCTTCACGCCGCTGCTGGCCGACGCGTTCGCGCCCTGCGAGGTGTACGGCGTGGAGCCCGCCGACCGGATGCGGGCCGTCGCGGAGCGGGACGCCGCCCACCCGCGGGTGCGATACCTGGCCGGCAGCGCCACCGCCGTCCCGCTGCCCGACGCGTCCTGTGATCTGGTCCTCATGTTCCTCGTCCTGCAGCACGTCACGGACCGGCCGGCGGCCGGCGCGGAGATCCGGCGGGTGCTGCGCCCCGGCGGCCGGCTGCTGATCCGCACCGTGTTCGGCGACCGCCTGCCGGACCTGCGCTGGCACGAGTACTTCCCTGCCGCCCGCGCCGTCGAGCGGCGGCTGTTCCCGACGTTCCAGGAGACCATCGACGCGTTCGGGCTGCCGCTGGTCGCGCTCGACAAGGTCCGGGAGCGGTTCGCGCCCAGCCTCCGCGCCTACGCCGAGCGCATCGAGCTGCGCGCCATCTCCACGTTCGACCACCTCACCGAGGCGGACCTGGAGTCCGGTTTCGCCGCCCTGCGCGCCGCCGCGACCGCGGAGACCGAGCCGGTGCCCGTCGAGGAGGACGCCGACCTGCTCGTCCTGCAGCTCGACCCGCCCGGCCCGGACCCGGCGAAGACCCGCCCGGACTGGTGGTGACGAGTTTTCCGGTTTCTGCGGAACTGCCACTTTCGGCTGTCACCATGCGGGGGTAGGCACAGCACCACACGACCTCTGGAGTGCGCATGGTGGACGACTCGATCACCGAGTCCGGCCTCGCCGAACGGGACCTCGTCGAGATCGTGAACGAGGTCTGGGACGCGTATCTGCAGCAGTCGGAGGCCCACACGACGGACCAGGAGCCGGCGCTGGACATGCGGCCCATCACCGCCGCGGTGTCGATCACCGGCGCCTGGGAGGGGCACGTGCGGGTGCTGGTGCCGGCGGTGGCCGCCAACGACATCACGGGGCTGATGCTGGCGATGGACCCCGACGAGGTCACCGACCAGGACGTCACGGACGCCATGGGCGAGCTCATCAACGTCGTCGGCGGCAACCTCAAGAACCGCGGGGCGCAGCCGGCGAAGCTGGGCCTGCCGGTCGTCGCGACCGGCAAGATGCTCTTCCCGTCGACCCGGGAGACGCACCGCCTCGCTGTCGGCTGGCAGGGCAAGCCCGACCAGCCGATCACGTTCAGCGTCCTGCACGTCCACCGCGATCGGCCGGTACCGGCGAAGCCGGCGTGAACTCCCCTACCAGGTCCGCTGCCGCACCAGGGCGGCCTCGATGCGTTCCGCCGGTCCCGGCGTGCCGTAGTAGTGGCCCTGGCCGTAGCGGCAGCCCGCCGTCCGCACGACCTCCAGGTGCCGCTCCGCCTCGAGACCGTGGGCGACGACCGTCACGTTGAGCCGCTGCGCGAGCTTGACCACGACGTCGATGATCGGCGCCGCCGCCGCGCCGGTCGCCGGCTGCGACGCGAACAGGGAGCCGTCGACCTTCAGCACGTCGGTCGGCAGGCGCCGCAGGTGCGCCAGTGACGTGGCCCCGGTGCCGAAGCCGTCCAGCGCCGTGCGCACCCCGATCGCCCGCACCGTGGCGAGCGGCTCGACCGCCCGCTCCAGGTCGGCGCCGAGCTCCAGCTCCGACAGCTCGACGACCAGGTCCGCCGGGTCGATCTGGTGACTGTCCAGGGTCACGCTGAGCCGGGCCGCGAACCCGTCGGCGACGAGGTCGTCGATCGCGACGTTGACCGACATCCACAGCCGGTACCCCTCGTGCTGCCACGACGACAGCTGCCGGCACGCCTTGTTGAGCACCCAGTCGTGCAGCTCGCCGGTGATCCCGAGCTCCCGCGCGACCTGCAGGGTCTCCTTCGGCGGGACCGTGCCCAGGGTCGGGTGCCGCCAGCGCAGCAGTGCCTCCACGCCGATCGGGTGCCCTTCGACCAGGTCGTAGACGGGGTGGTAGGCGAGGTCCAGCTCGCCGCGGTCCGCCGCCTGCGGCAGGTTCTGCTCGAGCGTGGCCCGCCGCACGTACGCGTCCTCGACGGCGGCGTCGTGCCACTCGACCCTGCCGCGGCCGCCGCGTTTCGCCCGGCGCAGCGCCAGGCCCGCGCGGCGCAGCGACTCCTCGGCCCCGCCGTCGGCCGGGGCGAGCCCGATCCCGGCGGACAGCTGCAGGTCGGCGCCGGGCAGCGGGTACGGCTCGCCGAGCTCCCCGAGCAGCCGCGTGGCGAGGGTGAACGCGTGCACCTCGTCGGCGCCGGTGTGCACCGCGAACTCGTCGCCGTTGAGCCGCGCCGCCAGGTCGTCCCGGCCGACCGTGCCGCGGATCCTGGCCGCGACCTCGACGAGCAGCGCGTCGCCGACGTCGGGTCCGTGCAGGTCGTTGACGCCGGCGAAGCCGTCCAGGCCGATCGTCATCAGGTAGCCGCGTTTGCCGCCGAGGTGGGCGAGGAGGGCGCCGCGGTTGGCCAGGCCGGTCAGCGGGTCGGCCCGCTGGGTGCGCTCCAGGCTGTGCTCGAGGTCCTGCTGCGCGCTGACGTCCCGCAGGTGCACGACGACGCTCTCGACCCGCGGGTTGTCGCGTTCGTCGGTGACGGTGACCGCCACGGGCCGCCACGCCCCGAAGCCGTCCTGGAGCCGTGCCCGGACGGGCTGCGGCGTCGTCCGGTCCAGCGGCACCGCGCCGATGTCGTCGGGGTGCACGAGGTGCCGGAACGGGCGGCCGACGACGTCCTGGTCGGACAGCCCGAACTGGCGCGCCGCGGCGGGCGACTGCCAGCGCACCGACAGGTCCCGGTCGAGCACCACGATCACGTCGCTGGACCCGGCGACCAGCGTGCGGAAGGTCGCCTCCTGCGCGTCGAGCTGGCCGCTGTACGACCGCAGCGCGAGGGTCTCCTGCAGCTCCCGTACCGCGACGGCGAGCACCGCGAGAGCGCCGATGACCATGGCGGGGGTGCCGAGCTGCCCGCGGCTGACGAGGGTGTAGAGCACGGCGGCGGCGCCGGCGAGGACGGGCGCGACGAGCAGCGGGTCGCCGATCAGGGTGCCGTCGGTGGCGGCCCGGACGGGCCGGCGGTCCACGTACACCGACCGGCACGTCCCGGCCCACACGAGCACCGGCCCGAGGACGAGGAGCCCGCCCGCGACGAGCAGCCACGGGCCGTCGCCGTCGGGCCGCAGCGGCAGCACCGCCAGGCCGAGCACCAGCAGCGCCACGCCACCGGCGGCGGTGACGGCGGGCATGCGCGGGAACGGCGCGCGGACCCCGCTGACGACGGCGATCGTGATGCCGACGACGGCGAGGAGGCAGGCGGCGAAGACGGCGGGGCTCGGGTGGCGCGGGTCGAGGACGAGGACGAGCAGCGTCAGGAACTTCCACAGCGCGACGCAGATCCCGTCCAGGGCGCGCCGCAGCGCCCCGGCCGTGCCGGTGGTGACGCCGGGGAGCTTCAGCAGGCCCGCGAGGAGCGCGACCCCGGCAGCCGGGGCCAGGTAGGCGGCGACGGGTGCGGCCACGGCGGACACCCCGGCGGCGAAGATCCCCGCGGCGAGCGCGGCGAGACTGAACACCGTCTCGCGCGGCAGCGCCGGCCGCCCGGTCCGCGGTCCCGCACCGGCGGCGAGCCGGAGCAGCCACACGGCGTGCAGGGTGGCGGCGGCCGCGGCGGCGACGAGCACGGCGACGCCGGGTGGCAGCCCGAGCGGCGGCCCGCCGACGAGCACGGCCGCGGCGACGGCCAGCGTGAGCGGTGCCGAGGCCATGAGCACCCGGCCTCGTGATCTGTGCGCGCCACCGATACCCGGCTTCATCGCGTCGGTCCGTTCGCTCGGCATGGGGGAGACCTAGCTGCCCCAGGAACGACGCCCGCGGTCCGCGGTGACGCCAAGGTCACCCGTCCGGATGACATCCCGCCCAACTTTGTCCGGTTTTGTCAGCATGTACCGCGAGACCCATGTGCGTACCGCGCCCGGCCTGGGTAAGCGGTCAGGTTCGCCGGGCCCGGAAGCGGGCGGTCCCGCCGTCTCCGGCGGTGCATCCCCGGGCGGGTCGCGACCGCCCCGGCGATCGACCACGGTCGAAGCGATGGCCCGCGTCCCCTGATTCGCCTAGACCTTCCGGACGGGGGTGCCGGGGAGGGGGCGAAGCGGGTGAATCGGTGAGATATTCAACGGGTGGACCATTTCACAACGGTTGCCGGGGCGCCGTTCCAGGCCCTTACCATCCGCTCATGAGTGACGCTGTGTTGCGGCTGGGCGCCGGGTTCGAGGACGGCGGCGGGCCGGAGCAGTGGCGGCGGCTGGCGCTCGCGGTCCTGCGCAAGTCCGGCGCCGCCGGCGACGACACGCCGCCGGAGTCCGTCGCGGAGCTGCTCGGCAGCGTGTCCTACGACGGGATCGCCGTGGCGCCGCTGTTCACCGCCGGCGACACCGAAGCGCTGCCCGCGGTCGGGTGGCCCGGACAGTCGCCGTACATCCGCGGCGGCGGCGCCCAGCCGAGAGCCTGGGACGTGCGGCAGCGGCACGCGGACCCCGACGCGAAGGCGACCCGCGAGGCGATCCTCGCCGACCTGGAGAACGGGGCGACCTCGATCTGGCTGGACGGCATCGCGCCCGGCAGCATCCCCGAGGTCCTCGACGGCGTCTACCTCGACCTCGCCCCCGTCGTGCTCGACTGCGGCGAGCACACCCAGGACGCCGCGACGGTGTTCCTCGGGCTGCCCGGCGAGGACAAGCTCGGCAACCTCGGCGCCGACCCGCTCGGCCTGCAGGCGAGGACCGGCACACCCGCGGACCTCGGCGTGCTGGGAAGGCTCTCGAAGCTGGCCCCGGCGTCGGTGCGGGTGGCGACGGTCGACGCGACCCCGTATCACGAGGCCGGCGGCAGCGACGCCGAGGAGCTGGGCTTCGCCGCGGCGACCGGCGTCGCATACCTGCGGGCGCTCGTCGACGCGGGCCTGAGCGCGGGCATGGCGCTACGGCAGCTGGAGTTCCGCTACGCGGCCGGCCAGGACCAGTTCGCCACCATCGCGAAGCTGCGCGCGGCCCGGCGGATCTGGTCGCGGATCGCGACCGTCTGCGACGTGCCGCACCTCGGCGCGCAGCTGCAGCACGCGGTGACCAGCCCGGCGATGATGACCGCCCGCGACCCGTGGGTGAACCTGCTGCGCACCACCGTCGCCTGCTTCGCGGCCGGGGTCGGCGGCGCGGACGCGGTCACGGTGCTGCCGTTCGACGCGCGGCTCGGCCTGCCCGACGGGTTCTCCCGGCGGATCGCCCGCAACACCTCGACGCTGCTGGTCGAGGAGGCCCACGTCGCCAGGGTCCTGGACCCGGCGGGCGGCTCGTGGTTCGTGGAGTCGCTCACCGACGCGCTCGCGCACGCCGCCTGGGACGTGTTCGTCGAGGTGGAGCGGGCCGGCGGGATGCGCGCCGCCCTCGACAGCGGCCTCGTCGCGGACCGGGTCGCGGCGACCTGGCAGCGCCGCGCCGACCGGATCGCGCACCGGCAGGACCCGATCACCGGCGTCAGCGAGTTCGCGTCGCTGGAGGAGCGGCGGCCGGTCCGCGCCCCCGCACCGCAGGCACCCTCCGGCGGCCTGCCGCGGCACCGGTACGCCGAAGCCTACGAGACCCTCAGGGACGCCGCCGACGCCTCGGACAAGGTCGTGAGCCTGGTGACGCTCGGCCCGGTCGCGGCGCACACCGCACGGGCGTCGTTCGCGGCGAACCTGTTCGCCGCCGGCGGCATCCGCACCGTCCACAATGGAGAATCGCCGGAGGTCGCCTGCATCTGCGGCTCCGACCGCTCCTACGCCGAGGAGGCCGAGGACACCGCGCGCCGGCTCAAGGCCGAAGGCGTCAAGACCGTATGGCTGGCGGGCAGACCCGCCGGTTACGAGCACGTCGACGACTACCTGTACACCGGCTGCGACGCCCTCGAGGTGCTCCGCCGCACGCACTCGGACCTGGGACTGGTGACGCCGTGATCCCCGACTTCACCGAGGTCGCCCTCGGCACCCCCCGCGTCGACGCCACCCCGCCGGACCCGGGCGAGGCGTGGCAGACCCCCGAGGGCATCGACGTCGCCGGGGTCTACGGGCCGCCGGACCTCGACGGGCTCGACTTCCTCGACACCTACCCGGGGATCGCGCCCTACCTGCGCGGCCCCTACCCGACGATGTACACGACGCAGCCGTGGACGGTCCGCCAGTACGCCGGGTTCTCCACCGCCGAGGAGTCCAACGCCTTCTACCGGCGCAACCTCGCCGGCGGGCAGAAGGGCCTGTCCGTCGCGTTCGACCTCGCCACGCACCGCGGCTACGACTCCGACCACCCGCGGGTCGCCGGCGACGTCGGCATGGCGGGCGTCGCCATCGACTCCATCCTCGACATGCGGCAGCTCTTCGACGGCATCCCCCTGGACAAGATGAGCGTGTCGATGACGATGAACGGGGCCGTCCTGCCGGTCCTGGCGCTGTACATCGTCGCCGCCGAGGAGCAGGGCGTCGCGCCGGAGAAGCTGTCGGGCACGATCCAGAACGACATCCTCAAAGAGTTCATGGTCCGCAACACGTACATCTACCCGCCGGCACCGTCGATGCGCATCATCAGCGACATCTTCCGGTACACCTCGGAGAAGATGCCGAAGTTCAACTCGATCTCCATCTCGGGCTACCACATCCAGGAGGCCGGGGCGACGGCCGACCTCGAGCTCGCATACACGCTCGCCGACGGCGTGGAATACCTGCGCGCCGGTCGCGACGCGGGCCTCGACGTCGACGTGTTCGCGCCGCGGCTGTCGTTCTTCTGGGCGATCGGCATGAACTTCTTCATGGAGGTCGCCAAGCTGCGCGCCGGCCGGCTGCTGTGGGCCCGCCTGGTCCGCGACTTCGGCGCGAAGAACCCGAAGTCGATGAGCCTGCGCACGCACTGCCAGACGTCGGGCTGGTCGCTGACCGCGCAGGACGTGTTCAACAACGTGGTCCGCACGTGCGTGGAGGCGATGGCCGCCACGCAGGGACACACCCAGTCGCTGCACACCAACGCCCTCGACGAGGCCCTGGCCCTGCCGACCGACTTCTCGGCGCGGATCGCCCGCAACACGCAGCTGCTGCTGCAGCAGGAGTCCGGCACCACCAGGGTCATCGACCCGTGGGGCGGCAGCGCCTACGTGGAGAAGCTCACCCACGACCTCGCCACCCGCGCCTGGCAGCACATCCAGGAGGTCGAGGCCGCCGGCGGCATGGCCCGCGCCATCGACGAGGGCATCCCGAAGCTGCGCATCGAGGAGGCCGCGGCCCGCACCCAGGCCCGCATCGACTCCGGCCGGCAACCGGTGATCGGCGTCAACAAGTACCGCCCCGACGCCGACGAACCCATCGAGGTCCTGAAGGTCGACAACTCCTCCGTCCGCGCCCAGCAGCTGGCGAAGCTCGCCCGCCTGCGCGCCTCCCGGGACGCCGCCCGGACCCAGGCCGCCCTGGACGCGCTGACCGCCGGCGCCGCCTCGGACGGCAACCTCCTGTCCCTCGCCGTCGACGCGGCCCGCGCGCACGCCACCGTCGGCGAGATCTCCGACGCCCTGGAGAAGGTGTTCGGGCGGCACACCGCGCAGATCCGTACCATCTCCGGGGTGTACCGCGACGAGGCCGGCGACGCCGGAAACATCGAACGGGTCCGAGCGGCCACCGCCGAGTTCGCCGAGGCCGAGGGCCGCCGCCCCCGCATCCTCGTGGCGAAGATGGGCCAGGACGGGCACGACCGCGGGCAGAAGGTCGTCGCGACCGCGTTCGCGGACCTCGGCTTCGACGTCGACGTGGGCCCGCTCTTCCAGACGCCGGACGAGGTCGCCCGGCAGGCCGTCGAGGCGGACGTGCACATCGTCGGCGTCAACTCCCTCGCCGCCGGGCACCTCACCCTGGTCCCCGCGCTGCGCGACGCCCTCGCCGCCCTCGGCCGCGACGACATCCTCGTCATCGTCGGCGGGGTCATCCCCCAGCAGGACTTCGACGAGCTCCGCGCCGCCGGCGCCGCCGCCATCTTCCCGCCGGGCACGGTGATCGCCGACGCGGCCCTGGACCTGCTCGCCCAGCTGCGCCGGTGACCGACCTGCTGGCCGGCGTCCTGGCCGGGCACCGGGCGTCGATCGGGCGGGCGATCACCCTCGTGGAGTCGACCCGCCCCGACCACCGGGCTCGCGCCCAGGAGCTGCTCGTCGCGCTGACCCCGCACGCGGGCAAGGCCAGGCGCGTCGGGGTCACCGGGGTACCCGGCGTCGGCAAGTCCACGTTCATCGACGCGCTGGGCGTCCACCTGACCGGCGCGGGTCACCGGGTCGCGGTCCTCGCCGTCGACCCCTCCTCGACCCGCACCGGCGGCAGCATCCTCGGCGACAAGACCCGCATGGCCCGGCTCGCCGTCGACGACGCCGCGTTCGTGCGCCCCTCCCCCACCTCCGGCACCCTCGGCGGGGTGGCCCGCGCGACCCGCGAGGCGATGACCGTCGTCGAGGCGGCCGGCTACGACGTCGTCCTGGTCGAGACCGTCGGCGTCGGCCAGTCCGAGACCGCCGTCGCCGGCATGGTGGACTCGTTCCTGCTGCTGGCGCTCGCGCGTACCG
Source organism: Dactylosporangium sp. NPDC051087 (assembly GCF_055586325.1). NCBI lineage: Bacteria > Bacillati > Actinomycetota > Actinomycetes > Micromonosporales > Micromonosporaceae > Dactylosporangium > Dactylosporangium sp. NPDC051087. The sequence continues at coordinate 47,042 of NZ_JBVJIJ010000028.1, forward strand.
GCGACCAGTTGCAAGGCATCAAGAAGGGCGTCCTGGAGCTGGCCGACGTCATCGCCGTCAACAAGGCCGACGGCCCGCACGAGCCCGACGCGCGCAAGGCCGCCCGCGAGCTCGCCGGCGCGCTGCGCCTCCTGCAGGGCTCCGCCCCCGGCCCCGCCTGGCAGGTGCCGGTCGTGACCTGCAGCGGCCTCACCGGCGCCGGCCTGCCCGAGCTGTGGTCCCGCCTCGAGGCCCACCACGACCACCTGTCGACGTCCGGCGACCTCGCCCGCCGCCGCGAGGCGCAGCAGGTCGCGTGGATCTGGGAGACCGCCCGCGGCACGCTGCTGGACCGCCTGCACGCCGACCCCGCGGTCCGCGCCCTCGCCCCGGACCTCGAAGCCCAGGTCCGCGCCGGCACCATGACCCCCGGCCAGGCCGCCGACGCGATCCTCACCGCCTTCCACCCCCCGGCGTGACGCGGGGCGCGGCGGTCAGACTTCCACCGGCCGGTCCGTGGCCAGGTCGACGACGCTGATCGCCTCCATGGGGCACGACGCCACGGCGTCGAGGACCGCCTCGTCGTCGGGCTCGACGTCCTGGCGCACCGGATGCGCCCGCCCCTCGACGTCGTCCAGCTCGAAGCGGTCCGGGGCGATGCCCACGCAGCTGCCCGACCCGATGCACGTGTGATCCACGGTGATCCGCCACATGCGAACCAACCTATCGAACTCCGCCATTGTTTGCTGCGTTTACCGGAGTTGGCAAGATTCGTACGGACGATTGAAAAAGTTCAACGGCGGTCGTAACTTCTAGGCGCTCACCCTGACCCAGTTCCGGCAGAAGGTGACTTGATGCCTTTACCTCCCACCACCGTGCACTTCAGCACCGGCCGCGCCGCCGAAGGACCGCTCATCTGGGCGCAGACCGCGATCTGGGACGTGTTCCGCTGGCTACCGCCGGACGACTCGACCCTCAACCTCCTCGTCCGGTGCCCCGTCCCCGCCGGCCGCGACCTCGGCGACGTCGCCGACGCCCTGCGCCACCTCGTCGAACGGCACGACTCCCTGCACACCCTCTACGTCGACACCCCCGCAGGGCCGCGGCAACGGGTCGTCGGCGAGGGCGACCTCCCGCTGCAGGTCCACGACATCGGCGACCGCGGCACCGACGAGGCCGCCGCCGACCTCGGCGAGCAGCTGCGCAGACCCTGGTTCGACATCGGCGCCGACCTGCCGCTGCGGGCCGCGGTGCTGGTCCGCGACGACGAGCCGGTCGCCGTGCTGCTCGCCGCCAGCCACATGGCCGTCGACGGCACGAGCCTCGCGATCGTCCGCGGCGACCTGCTCAACCTGCTCCAGGATCCGCCGGTCGTCGTCGACCCGGGCCAGCAGCCGCTGCAACGCGTCGACTACGAGACCTCCCCCGTCGGCCTGCGCCGCGAGGCGAAAGCGCTCGGCTACTGGTCGAAGCACCTCACCGGCGTCCCCACCCGCATGATCGAGAGCATCCGCGACGGCCGCCCGCCCAACCTCGACTGGGGCCAGATCCAGTCCCCCGCCCTGGCCCTGGCGACCAACGGCCTGGCCGCCCGCTTCGGCGTCCCACCGGCGACGGTCCTGCTCGCGGGCATCACGCTGCAGCTGGCCGCGTACACCGGCGAGACCGACGCCCTCCTGCGCATGATCGTGGCGACCCGCTTCCGCCCGGCGAGCCGCGCCCTGGTCGCCGCCTTCAACCAGAACGCCCTGTTCCGGCTCGCCTTCGACATCCACCCCGGGCAACCCGACGCCCGCGCGGCACGAGACGACGCCCGGGCCGAGCAATCCAGCGTCCGCGGCGAGCAAGGCAGCGTCCGCGGCGAGCAAGGCAGCGTCAGCGCCGAGCAAAGCAACGTCCGGGCCGAGCAGGGCAGCGTCCGCGCCGGGCAACACGACGCCCGCCCCGCGGAACGTGCCGAGGAGACCGTCGGCGAGCTGCTGCGCCGCGCTTCGGATGCCGCGATGGTGGCGTACGCCCACTGCGAATACGACCCGGCCAAGCTCGAAGCCCTCTTCGCCGACGTCGCCGCCGACCGCGGGATCACGCCCGACGGCTACTGCTTCTTCAACGACACCCGCTTCTCCGCCCAGGACCAGTCACCGCCCGCGCTCCCGTCCGACCTCCCCGAGGCGATCCACGCGGCGCTCCCGGCGACGAAGCTGCGCGCCCCCGTCATCGACCGCACCCCGAAGGGCGCGAACTTCTTCATGTTCCTCACCGACCTCGGCGACACCGCGGAACTGATGCTGTGCGCGGAGCACGGCTTCCTCGGCGAACGCGGCCCCCTCGGCTTCCTCGCCGGCCTCGAACGGCTCATCGTCAGAGCCACCCTCGACGAGCACGCCACCACCAGGCTCCTCTACCGCGAAGCCACCCTCTGACCTCGAACCGACACGTCACCGAGAACCAAGAACACCCCAACCCAGGAGCACCCGAACCGAAGAAGCACCCGGGCCAAGGAAGCACCCGGGCCAAGGAAACACCCGGGCCCAAGGAAACACCCGGGCCAAGGAAACACCGCGGGGCACGGACCGACGTCCGCGCCCCGCGATCGAACCGAGCGTCAGGCGGTCCGCTCCTGCTGATCCGGGACGACGGCGTCGGCGCCGACGGAGGCCGCGTCCAAAGGCGGGGTCAGCTCGGGCGAGATGACGTCGTTGATGGTGGTCTCACGAAGGTGACGGTTGTGCCGCGGCTCCTGGCGGGTCTTCACGTCGCTCAGCCGGCGGCGCAGGTCGTCGCGGACATCGTTGATCGCGGTGTGCAGGTCCTCCTCCGACGATGTCGTGACGATCTTCTGGTGGCCGGCGATCCAGCACTCCAGGGTCACCTTCTGTCCACGGGCGGACCGGTCCTTCACCGACACCTCGAGCTCGGTGGAGTCGACGGGAAACCCGGCCAGGTAGCTGTCGAGCGTGGCGAACTGCTCGGCGATCCAGACCCTGTCCCCCTGGGAGAAGCCCGCGCCGACGCGCAGGCAGTCCTCGACGGTGGCCGGTGTGCTCGTAGCACTTCTCGACATGTCCGAGACCCCTTCCGTTGCTTGCCTTGACCAGGTCCGCTTACCCCGCAATGACCCTGTTCATGTCCCCCAAACCTTCCTAGGAGGCTAGTTTACCACCGTTCCGACCACCCGGCCGACCGCCACCGGGACGTCGCCAACGGTCCGCGCAAAGGGTGAAAGCGCAGGTGGTTAGGGTCTTCGCGGCCCCGCTCGTAGGCACCGACCGTGCCGGCGAGGGCCGCCGCCGAGCCGTGCCCAGCGGGCCGGGGAACCACGTTCTTGGGGTGAATCCGCTCGAATCGGAGCGGTAGGGGCGACTGTTCCGTCCCGAATCCGTCAGCTCACCCGGTAGGCGGCCGATGGAGGGAACAGTATGTCCAGACCTCCGTGGATCGTCGCCGCCCTGACGGCGCTCGCGATCCTCCTGACCCCGGCCGCGGTGCTCGGCACGGCTTCACCGGCGAACGCCAGTGAGGGTGGCGACCCTGCGCTCATCAAGAAGCTCGACGAGACCAACCGTGCGTACATCGACGCGCAGAACGTCCTGACGGCGTCGCTCGCCCGGCAGGCGACCCTGAAGCAGCAACAGGACGAGCTGGAGCCGCGGTACGCCAGGCTCCGCGACGACACCCAGTCGATGTCGGTCGCCGCGTACCAGAACGGCGGCGGCCTGCGCAGCGCGGCCACGCTGCTCGACAGCGGTACACCCGGAGTGTTCGCCGACCGGGTGAGCACCCTGGAGGTCATCGCGCGCGGCAACGCCGAGCAGCTCAAGCAGGTGACGAAGACCCGCGAGGAGCTGACGAGGACGAAGGCGACCATCGACGCCGAGGTCGCCAAGCAGCAGGCCAGCATGGCGGTGATGGCGAAGCAGAAGGCCGAGCTCGAAGAGGCCCTCGCCCAGGCGAGGAACGCCGTCGACGCGTCCACCACGTGGAGCGGCAACACCACCGCCAAGACCGCTGAGGCCGCGCCCCGGCGGGCCGACGGTTCCTGGCCGGCCGAGTCGTGCGGCGCCGAGGACCCGACGACGTCGGGCTGCCTGACCCCGCGGACGCTGCACGCCCTGCAGCAGGTGCGGAAGGCGGGCTTCAGCCACTTCGTGTCGTGCTGGCGGCCGCCGGGCGAGCCGTACGAGCATCCCAAGGGCCGGGCCTGCGACTTCGCCGCCGACGCGAAGGGCTTCGGCGGTGTGGCGACCGGCGCGTCGAAGGAGTACGGCACGCAGCTCGCCGCCTGGCTGGTGAAGAACGCCCAGGGGCTCGGCGTCATGTACGTGATCTGGTTCAAGCAGATCTGGACGCCCGCGGGCGGCTGGCACGCGTACGGCAGCGGTCAGGGCGACCCGAGCAGCGACCACACCAACCACGTGCACATGTCAATCTACTAACGCCGCCAGCAGCGCCGACACCGCCGGCAGGGCCGCCCTGCCGGCGGTGACCAGCGCGTCCAGCCGGCGCGCGCCGGCGACCGGGAGGTCGGTCACCCGCACCTGCAGCGAGGACACGTCCCGCAGCGCCAGGTCCGGCGCGATCGTGGCGCCGTGCCCCGCCGCGACCAGCGCGAGCACCACGGGATAGTCGACGCACGCGTGCGTCCGGCGCGGGGTGAAGCCGCGCTCCCGGCCGAGCCGGTCCAGGATCTGCCCGGTCGTCGAGGACGGCGGCCCGGCGACCCACGGCCGGTCCACGAGGTCGCCGTACGAGTGCACCGGCGGCCAGTCGGCGGGCACCACGACCCGGTACGGGTCCTCGCCGAGCGGCACGACGCTGACCTGCCGCCGCGACTCCAGGCCCAGCGACGCGTCCCGCTCGGTGATCGTCACGTCGAGGCCGCCGAGCCGCAGCTCGCGCAGCGCGGGCGGGCCGTCGAGCTCGGTGATCGAGCAGGTCACGTCCGGATGGTCGCGGGCGAGCGTGGCCAGGGCCGGGATCAGCATGTGCCGGATCACGGTCGCGAACGCCCCCACCCGGACCAGGCCGGCGGCGCGGCCGGACATGGCGGCCAGCTCCCGCTCCGCCTCGGCGAGCTCCCGCTCGATCGCCTCGGCCCGGGCGGCGAGGACCCGGCCGGCCGCGGTCAGCACGGCGCGCCGCCCGGACCTGTCCACCAAGGGCCGGCCGACGGCGTGCTCCAGGTGCGCGAGCTGCTGCGACACCGCCGACGGGGTGACGTGCAGCGCGGTCGCGGCGCCGGCGAGGGTCCCGCGCCGGGCGATCGCGGCGAGCACCGCGAGGCGGCGCGGATCAAGGTTCAATGCAGTCCCGCTTCAGTCCAACTGTAGGAAATCTCGCTCACACGTTAGCTGCGCTGTCTGCCACGATGCGAGGCGTGAGTCGTTTCATCGAGCTGAGCCACCCCATCCACGCCGGTCTGGTCACCTATCCCGGCATGCCCGGGCCCGTGATCAGCGACTACCTGTCCCGGGAGGACGCCCGCGGCAGGTATGCGCCCGGCACCGACTTCCAGATCGGCCGCATCGACCTGATCGCCAACACCGGCACGTACCTCGACACACCCGCGCACCGGTTCGAGGGCCGCGGCGACCTCACCGACGTCCCGCTGGAGCGGGTCGCGGACCTGCCGGGGGTGCTCGTCGACGCGACCGGCGAACGCGCGATCGACGCGGCGCTGCTGCAGCGCACGGCACCGGAGGTCACCGATCGCGCCGTCCTCGTGTGCACCGGCTGGTCCCGGCACTTCGGCTCGGAACAGTACGGCGACCCGGCCGCCCCGTTCCTGACCCGTGACGCGGTCGAATGGCTGGTGGCGCGGCGGCCCGCGCTGGTCGGGATCGACTCGGTCAACATCGACGACGTCGCCGACCTGACCCGCCCGGCGCACACCGGGCTGCTCGACGCCGGCATCTTCGTCGTGGAGCACCTCACCGACCTGGACCGGCTGCCGCTGGACGGGTGGAGGTTCACGGCCGTGCCGCCGCGGATCGCGGGCATGGGCACGTTCACCGTCCGCGCCTACGCGGTGCTGTCATGATCGCGCTGATCGGCTGGGCGGGCGCCGCCGGGCTCCTCGCCGCGTACGCCCTCGTGTCCACGAAACGGATCACCGGCGACGGCGCCGTCTTCCAGAGCCTGAACATCGCCGGCGGCGCGGCGCTCGCGCTCAACTCGGCCGTCAACGACGCCTGGCCGTCGGCCGTGCTCAACATCGTGTGGGTGGCGATCGGCGCGGTGACGATCTTCCGCCTGGCGCGGCGGCGGCGCCGGGAGAAGCAGGGTCAGAGCCGCCCCGAGTACCAGGGCGTCCTGACCCGGTAGAAGACGAACCGGCCCGGCGCCGACGCGCACGCCAGATACGTGTGGCTCCACGTGCACGTGCCGAGCGCCACCTCGAGGGCGCCCAGGTCTCGGGTCGCGCCGTTGCCGGCCTGTACGCCCAGCAGGCTGAACGGACCGGTCGGCGTCTCGGCGGGCAGCAGCAGGTAGCTGCCCTCGTCGAGGCGGGCGGCGCGCCTGCCGGGCCAGCGCCGCACCACGCGACCGGTGTCGTCGAGCAGCACCGCGCCGCTGTGGTCGCGGAGCATGACCCGGTCACCGACGGGCAGCAGGGTCTTGGCGCCGTCGACGTCGACGCGGAACGCGACCTCGCCGGTGCGGATGTCCAGGGCGGTCACCCGGTGCGGCTCGACCACGCAGACGCGCCGCTCCCCGCACGCGGCGAGCGACCCGACGCGGGCCTGCGCGTCCGGTGACGTCCACGTCCACTGGACCTTGCCGAGCTTGAACCGGTCGTGCGCCTGGACGCGGACCCCGGGCCCGGGCGCGGCGACGAAGACCTGCTCCTCGTAGGGGTAGACGAGGTCCTCCGGCCCGGCGACGCCCGGCGCCGCGTCGTCCGGCTTGCCGCTGGACAGGCTCAGCACCTCGATGCCGCGGTCGGCGACGGTACGCACGAGGTGCGGGTCGACGGTCAGCGGCTCGTCGAGGGCGGCGCCGTCCGGTGACGTCGGGACCTGCTGGTGGCTCCAGTTGTCGGTCAGCCAGAAGCTCGCCGGGCCGCCCGGCTGGTCGAGGACGGCGATCTCCTTCTGCGTGCCGACGTCGGTGACGACGAGTTTGTGGTCGGCGCCGCGGTACCGCACGAAGTACTTGCCGACGAGTTCCCAGCGGTCCCCGGCGACGACCTCGAACGCGATGAACGGCACCCCGTTGGACGCGTTGAGCAGGGTGATCGTGCGGCGGCCGGCGCTGTCCGGGGCGCCGGTGACGATCACGGACCCGCGGGCGAAGCTGAACGACTCGACGGCGGTGAGCGCCGTGTTGGTCCAGATCGCCGGGCCGCCGGGCTTGTCGACGTCGACGGCGCGCAGGTGGAAGCGCCCCTCACCGGCCTGGTAACCGACGAACGCCCGGCCGCTGTCCAGGAACGCGCGCAGGCCGGGGCCCTCGACGGCGCCGGGCAGGCCGGTCTCACCGACCGGGGTGAGCCGGTCGAACGCGTAGGGCCGCTGGTTGAGCCGATACACGAACGCGCCGGCGAGCACGGCCACGACGAGGACCGCGACGATCGCGGCCGACCACCGGGCACGCCGCGAGAGCCACAGCGACCGACGCGGGCGCAGGCCGTCGGCTAAGGCGTGCGTATGCACTCGCCGACCTTATCGTGAGCGTCCTACGAGAAGCTGTTGGGCCCCAGCAGCGCCTTGAGGTCGCCTTTCAGCGCGGTGGTCGGGGCGACGTGGTAGGGCCCGAGCCGCAGCAGGGTGACCTTCGAGCCGTTCTGCAGCTTGATGTGCACCTCGGCCTTGCCCGGGTGGTTGAGCAGGATCTCCTTGAGCCGGTCGACGAGCGGCGGCGTGCACCGGGTCGCGGGCAGCGACAGCACCACCGGCCGGTTCTCGTCGGCGACGGTGACGTCGGGCATCGACAGGTCCATCGCCATGAGCCGCGGCGTCTCGTCGCGCCGGTCGACGCGGCCCTTCACCACGACGATCGCGTCCTCGGCGATGTACTGGCCGACCAGCTCGTACGTGTTGGGGAAGAACAGCGCCTCGACGGCACCGCCGAGGTCCTCCAGGCTCGCCGACGCCCACGGCTTGCCCTGCTTGGTGATGCGCCGCTGGACGCCGGTGAGCATGCCGGCGAGGGTGATGACGGCGCCGTCGGGCACCGAGCCCTCCTCCGACAGGCTGCTGATCGCCGTGTCGGCGGCCTTCGCCAGGACCGACTCGAGACCGAACAGCGGGTGGTCGGACACGTACAGGCCGAGCATCTCCCGCTCGAAGGTGAGCAGCTCCCGCTTGTCCCACTCGATCTGCGGGATCGCCGCGGTCATGGCCGGGCCGGCGCTGCCGGTGTCGTCGCCGGCGAACGCGTCGCCGAACAGGTCGAACTGGCCGATCGCCTCGTTCTTCTTGATGTCGGCGTAGGCGTCGATCGCGTCGGCGTGGATGGCGAGCAGGCCGCGGCGCGGGTGCCCCATCGAGTCGAACGCGCCGGCCTTGATGAGCGACTCGACGGTCTTCTTGTTGCAGGCGACCGCGTCGACCTTGGACAGGAAGTCGTGGAAGTCCTTGTACGGCGCGGCCTGCCGGCACCGCACGATCGCGTCGACGACGTTGTGGCCGACGTTGCGCACGGCGGCGAGACCGAAGCGGATGTCCTTGCCGACCGGGGTGAACGGGCCCGCGGACGTGTTCACGTCGGGCGGCAGCACGTCGATGCCCATCCGCCGGCACTCCGACAGGTACAGGGCCATCTTGTCCTTGTCGTCGCCGACGCTGGTGAGCAGCCCGGCCATGTACTCGGCCGGGTAGTTCGCCTTGAGGTACGCCGTCCAGTAGGACACCAGGCCGTAGCCGGCGGTGTGCGCCTTGTTGAACGCGTAGTCGGCGAAGGGGACGAGGACGTCCCAGAGCTTCTTGATGGCGTCGGGGCTGTAGCCGTTGGCCTTCATGCCGTCGCTGAACGGCACGAACTCCTTCTCCAGGACCTCTTTCTTCTTCTTGCCCATCGCCCGGCGCAGCAGGTCGGCCTGGCCGAGCGTGTAGCCGGCGAGCTTCTGCGCGGCGCGCTGCACCTGCTCCTGGTAGACGATCAGCCCGTACGTGGGACCGAGGATCTCCTGGAGCGGCTCCTCCAGCTCCGGGTGGATCGGGGTCATCTCCTGCTGCCCGTTCTTGCGCAGCGCGTAGTTCGTGTGCGAGTTCGCACCCATCGGGCCGGGCCGGTACAGCGCCAGGACGGCGGAGATGTCCTCGAAGTTGTCGGGCTTCATCAGCCGCAGCAGCGAGCGCATCGGGCCGCCGTCGAGCTGGAACACGCCGAGCGTGTCGCCGCGGGCGAGGAGCTCGTAGGCGGCCTTGTCGTCCAGGGACAGGCCGAGCAGGTCGAGCTTGATGCCGTGGGTGCGCTCGATGTTCTTGAGCGCGTCGTCGATGATCGTCAGGTTGCGCAGGCCGAGGAAGTCCATCTTCAGCAGCCCGAGCGTCTCGCACGTCGGGTAGTCGAACTGCGTGATGATGGCGCCGTCGGCGTCGCGGCGCATCAGCGGCACGTGCTCGATCAGCGGCTCGGCGGACATGATGACGCCGGCGGCGTGCACACCCGTCTGCCGGATCAGGCCCTCGATGCCCTTCGCGGTCTCGACGACCTTCTTGACGTCGGGGTCGCTGTCGTACAGCGCGCGGAACTCGACCGCCTCGGAGTACCGCGGATGGTTGGGGTCGAAGATGCCGCTGAGCGGGATGTCCTTGCCCATGACGGCCGGCGGCATCGCCTTGGTGATCCGGTCGCCGACCGCGAACGGGTAGCCGAGGACCCGCGCGGAGTCCTTGATGGCGGCCTTGGCCTTGATCGTGCCGAACGTGGCGATCTGCGCGACCCGGTCCTCGCCCCACTTGTCGGTCACGTAGCGGATGACGTCGCCGCGCCGGCGCTCGTCGAAGTCGATGTCGATGTCGGGCATCGAGATGCGGTCGGGGTTGAGGAACCGCTCGAAGATCAGGCCGTGCGGCAGCGGGTCGAGGTCGGTGATGCCCATCGCGTACGCGACGAGGCTGCCCGCCGCCGAGCCACGGCCCGGGCCGACGGCGATGCCCTGGTTCTTCGCCCACAGGATGAAGTCGGACACGACGAGGAAGTAGGCCGGGAAGCCCATCTTCACGATCATGTCGGCCTCGTAGTCGGCCTGGCGCTGGTGCTCCTCGTCGACCCCGCCGGGGAAGCGGCGGGCCATCCCGCGGGCGACCTCGGCGCGGAAGAACGACTCCTCGGTCTCCCCCTCGGGGACCGGGAAGCGCGGCATCAGGTTGCGCTCCTTGAACATCCCCTCGGTGTCGACCCGCGACGCCACCAGCAGCGTGTTGCGGCAGCCCTCCTGCCACAGGTCGGAGCTGTCGACGGCGCGCATCTCGTCCGCGGACTTCAGGTAGTAGCCCGACCCGCCGAACCGGAACCGGTTGGGGTCGTTGATGTTGGCCGCGGTCTGCACGCACAGCAGCACGTCGTGCGCCTCGGCCTGGGCCTGGTGCGTGTAGTGCGAGTCGTTGGTGACGACCGGCGGGATGTTGAGCCGCTTGCTGATCTCGGTCAGGCCCTCACGGACCCGGCGCTCGATGTCGAGGCCGTGGTCCATGACCTCGAGGAAGTAGTTGTCCTTGCCGAAGATCTCCTGGTACTTCGCGGCCGCCTTCAGCGCCTCGTCGAACTGGTCCAGGCGCAGCCGGGTCTGCACCTCGCCGGACGGGCAGCCGGTCGTGGCCATCAGGCCCTCGGCGTGCTCGGCGATGATCTCCATGTCCATCCGGGGCCACTTCACGAAGTGCCCCTCGATCGACGCCCGCGAGTTGAGCCGGAACAGGTTGTGCAGGCCGGTGCGGTTGCGCGCCCAGATGGTCTTGTGCGTGTACCCGCCGGAGCCGGACACGTCGTCGTCCTTCTGGTCCGGGCGGCCCCACTTGACGCGCTGCTTGTGCAGCCGCGACTCGGGCGCGACATACGCCTCGACACCCAGGATCGGCGTGACCCCGGCGGCGGTCGCCTGCTTGTAGAAGTCATACGCGCCGTGCATGTTGCCGTGGTCGGTGATCGCGACGGCGGGCATGCCGAGACGGTTCGCCTCCTTGAACATGTCCTTCAGTCGCGCCGCTCCGTCGAGCATGGAGTACTCGGTGTGCACGTGGAGATGCACGAACGAGTCGGCCATGCTGCGCCCCCCTATGAAGCTGTCCTACGGTTCCGGCGGGTCAGCCTAACCACGGATCAAGATCGACACGCCGTCGAGCGGATGTGATCCCACTTGCGTCGGGCTTTTCGGCACACGCAGACCGGGCAAAACGACTGCGCTTCGACGGTCCGTCACGGGCGGGTCACTGCAGTTCGGCGGTCACCAGGAGGCGCAGGTACGCATCGGCCCACAAGGCCACTGTCGCGTCGTCCGGGTCGGGTCCGAGCCCGGCCCGCAGGGCGCCGACGGTGGCGGCCGCGCGGCGCAGCCCCACCCCCGCGAGGCCCGCCTCCGCGTCCTTGAGCCGGCCCGCGAACGTCGGCGGCAGCATCCGCAGCCCGCGGTGCGGGACCTCCGCGAGCAGCGCCACGGCGGCGTCGACGGCCCGGCGGATCGGGTCGCCGGCACCGGCCCCGCCGCCACCGATCCGCAGGCCGCCCGCCGGCGCCAGATCCGGCACCACGACGGCGTCGGCACCGACCGCGAGCCCGAGCGGCTCGACGAGGATCTCGCCGCGGACCCTGCCGACGGTGCCGGCGACGGCACGAACAGGACCGTCCAGCGCGGCGGCGATCGCGTCCAGGGCGCCGGGCGCGGCGGCGGTGTGCGTCGCGGTGATCGTCGCCACCCCGCCCGCCTCGTCGGCGACCACCGCGTCGAGCCGTTGGTCGCCCGGGGAGTACCGCAGCGACCGCACCTCGGCGACCGCGATCACCCGGACGAGCTCGGCCTCGATCCTGGGCCGCACGACGCGCGGCGGCATCCGGTCCAGCTGCGCCCGCAGCTCCCGCAGGTCCCGCACGACGAGCGGGTCCGGCAGCGACGTCCACGCCCCCTGCGACGGGGTGACGGTGGTCTTCGCGATCCTGCCGGTGGCGAGCCGGACGGTGCGGCTGGCGCTGCGGACCGCGGACTCGGTGACCACGGTGCCGCCCGCGAGCTGCGCGACCGTCACGCCGCCGACCCTCGCCCCGTCCTGGAACTTCCGCCGCAGCACCAGGACGGTGGCGCTGTCGGCGTGCGCGAAGTAGATCTCGACCTGCCGCTCGTCACCGACCGCGCGGACCCGGCAGCCGAGGCCGTCGAGGCGGGCCCGGCGCATCGGCGTCTCCGCCGCCTCCTGGGTGCCGAGGACCCTGGCGCCCGCCCCCTGCGCCGCGACCGCCCGCCGCCGCGCGTGCAGCTCCGTGATCAGCTCGGCGAGGCGTTCGTGACTGTACGAGCTGGCCCGCTGCTCGTACGCGGCCAGCTGCTCCTCCAGGTCACCGACCGCGAGCAGCGGCCAGCGCAGCCCCGCCTTGTCCAGGCGCTGCCGCACCTCGGCGACCCCGGCGGCGATCCCGGGACCGACGTGGGTGGCGCCGGTCAGCAGCACCTCGTCGGCGAGCCGGACCGCCGTGTCGAGCGAGGCGTGGCCGCCGCCCTCCGCGGTCCCGGTGCCGCCGACGTCGACCTGCGCGTCGGGCTCACCGGGCGCCTTGGCGTCGGCCTCCCGGAACGCCCACACGGCCAGGGCGATGATGTCGTCACGGGTCCCGGCGACCGCGTCGGTGTGCACGAAGCCCAGGTCGTCGGGGACCAGGAACCGGACCGTCGCCGAGCCGAGGTCCACCCGCGGCGCGGGGTCGCCGGCCGAGGGCCGGTGGACGCGGGCGGCGTAGCCGGCCCGGTGCTGCCTCCTGGCGGCGCTCAGCCGGCGGGCGCCGATGCGGGCCTCGAGCTGCTCGTCGGTGAACGCGCCCGGCGACCACTGCCGATACTCCGGTCCGCTGCCTTTCCCGTTCTTGCCGCCCGTCCTGGGTTTGCCGCCCGTTCTGGGGTCGCTGTCGGTCCCGGGCCCGGGTTCGCTGTCCGTCCCGGGTTCGCCGGCAGTGCCGGGTTCGTTGGCTGTGCCGGGTTCGCCGGCTGGGCTGGGTTCGCCGGCTTTCTGGTACGCGATGACCAGGCCGACGATGTGGCGGCAGACCCCGGTGGCGCCGCACGTGCAGGTGCCTCGCTCCAGGCCGCCGGGCGGGAGGGTCGTCTCGGGGCCGTCCGCGTACGTGCCGTGGACCGTGCCGCCGGCGTCCTCGGTGATCGTCGGGGGCGCCGCCTCGACCTCGCGGGTCGCGCGTTTCACGAGTCCCCGGTTGGTGAGCGCGGCGAGGCCGTCCGCGGTGAGCGCGCTGAGGTCGGCTCTCACGTTCCCACCCGCCCGGCGCTCATCGATCCACCCGCTCGGCGCTCGCTCAGCCCACCTGTCCGGCGTTCAGTCGGCCCACCCGCTGGGCGTTCAGTCGGCCGGCCTGCTCGGCGGTTCATCTGCTCACCTGCTCGGCCACGAACTCCGCCAGCTGCCCCGGGGTCATCGCGCCCACGGCGGCGCCGACGTCGGCGAGGCGGGCGCCCATGTCGCGGTCGAAGGCGGGGTCGGCGTCCTCGTCGAGCGCCGCCAGGCACAGCACCTTCGACCCCTGCCCCGTGAGCTCCCGCACCAGGTGGACGAGCCGCCCCTCACCGCCGGTCCCCTCGTACAGGTCGCTGATCAGCACCACGATCGCGCGTCTCGGCTGCTCGATCAGCCCGGCCCCGTACTCGACGGCCCGCGCGATGTCAGTACCACCGCCGAGCTGGACCTTCATGAGCAGCTCCACCGGATCGTCGACGTCCGAGGTCAGGTCGACGACCGCGGTGTCGAACGCGACCAGGTGCGTCTTCACGCCCGGCAGCCCCCACAGGCACGCCGCCGTGACGGCCGAGTGGATGACGCTGCCCGCCATCGAACCCGACTGGTCGACGAGCAGGATCACCTGCCACCGGTCCAGGTGCCGGCGGGTCCGCGCCACGAAGTACGCCGTCTCGACGTACACCTTGCGCTCCCCCGGCCGGTACCGCCCCAGGTTCGCCCGCAGCGTGCGCCTGATGTCGAAGTTCCTCGCGACCTTGAACCTGCTCGCGCTGCGGGACCGCGACCCGGAGAACGCGTGCCGCACCTGCGTCGCCAGTTTCTCCATCAGCTGCCGTACGACCGCCTCCACGATCCTGCGCGCGAGGAGCAGCACGTCGGGGTTCATCAGATGCTTCGTGCGCAGCACGGCCTTCAGCAGCGTCGGGTTCGGCTCGATCCTGCCCAGCACCGCCGGGTCGGTGACGACGTCATGGATCTCGTACCGCTCCACGGCGTCGCGCTGCAGCCGCTCCACCGTCTCCTTCGGGAACAGCGTCGTGATCCCGTCCAGCCAGTCGACCGTGGTCACGACGGACGCACCGTCGCCGCCCTGCCTGGTCTGCGGGCGGATCCCGCGGCGCTCCAGGTCCTCGTCGCGCCCGTACAGCCAGTCGAGCGCGGCGTCGCGGCCCGCCCCTTGCCCGCTGAGCTGCCCGCCGCCCATGACGGACTGCCCCGGCTCCCCGAGCACCAGCCGCCACCGCTCCAACGCCGCCGGGTCGTGGTCGGGGGCGGTCATGCCAGCGGTCCTTCGCGGGTCATGTCAGCAGTCCTTCGCGGATCAGGGCGGCGTCGACGCGGGCTTCCAGGTCGGCCGCCGCGGCGACGAGCGCAGGATCGGCGCCCCCGGACCGCAGCAGCGCCCGGCCGGTCCCGCCGAGGCCTCGCCGGGCGAGGAGATGCCCGGCGACGGTCTCCCGTTCGCGCGGCGGGAAATACGTGAACGCCTGCCGCAACGCCGGCAGCGCGATCAGGAACTCCGCCTCCCCCATCCCGCTGACCATGTCGTCGAGCACATCCAGCACCCGTGGCGTGTGCAGCACCTCTTCCCGCGCGACGGCGAACAGCCCCGCCAGCCAGTCCCCCACGGTCTCGGGCGCCGCCGCCCCTCGCACCGCCCGCACCGCCTCGTCCGCCCCGTGCCGCCCGGTCCCGCCGCCCTCGGGCTCCGCCGGACCGGCGGCACCGCTCGCAGCGGGCGTCGTGTCGTCGGAGGTGGGGGCGGACCAGCCGAAGCCGAACGCGGCGCCGCGGAGGTCGGGTGGGGTGTCGGGGTCCGCGGCGACGCGCCGCATCACGGCGAGGGCGGCGTCCTGGTCCAGGCCGAGCCGGCGCCCCGCGTGCAGCATCGTGTCCCGGACGGCGACGACCGCGGCGATGCGGGCCGGATCCGCCGGGGACGTGCTGCCACGGACGCCCTCGGCGAGCCACAGCGCCCGCTGCTGCGCGGCGGCGATGACGGTGCCGAGCGGGGCGCTGCCGGCCGTGCCGAGGAGACGGTCGTGGCGCCACAGGGTCAGCACGACCGCGAGGAGCCTGCCCAGGGTGCCGAGGTCCGCGGCGGTACCGACAGCGGCACGCAGATCGTGCAGCACCTGGCCCGACAGCCGGACGGTGCCGCACAGCGCGGCGTCGAACAGGGCGTCGGCGAGTCCGGCGACGTCGGCGCCGCGGACGCGTTCGGCCAGGGCGGCCGCGGCCGCTTCGTCGAGGGTCGCCCCGTACGCGCCGGCCTCGATCAACGCGACCAGCCGGTGCTCGTGGACGGTGATGTCCCACTGCTCGGCCAGGACGGGGTCGACGCCGGTGCGCGGGCCGCGGCGGCGGGTGAAGCCGGGAATGCCCAGCACCCGGAGCCGGTGCAGGAGGCGGCTGCGGCGCAGGCCGTCGTCCGTGGTCAGCGGGAGCTCGACGGTGCGGTCGCCGGCGAGCCCTTCCCGCTCGAGGTCGGCGTCGGCGTCGTGGACGAGCGGCGGCAGCGGGGTCGAGGGGTGCAGCCGGCCGACACGGGAACCGCTGAGCGCGGCGACCATCTCGACGACGACCGGGTGGGTGCCGGCCCGCAGCCGGCCGCGGGTCGCCCACGGCAGCGGCTCGTCGAGCGCGTCGTGGACGAGCGCGCCGGCGAGCCCGTCGAGGACGTCGGTGCGGCCGGGCCGGTGGTGTCCGCGCACGAGCGCCAGCCCCGCCGAGGTCGTGGCCGCGGCGATGAGGTCGGCGGTCGAGGCCCGCTGGTTGCGGTCCCGGAGCCGGCCGACGACGGCAGCCGTCAGGTGACCGGCCGCGTGCTGCGGCCCGCCGTCCCACAGCTGCTGGTAGTACTCCGGCGACGGCATGCCCGACTGGTACCCGTCGAACGCGTCCAACCGGCGGAACGAATAGGGCACCAGGTAGCTGCCGCCGACGGCGCCCTCGGGCAGTGCCGGCACGTCGGGCCACGCGGCGTCGCCGTCGAGCAGGCGCATCAGGGCCGGCCGGTGGAAGCCGCCGGTGACCACGACGACGGGCCGCTCCCCCGCGTCGGCGGCCGCCGCACGGATCCAGCCGGCCATGTACGCCTCCCGCCGCGTGTCACCGTCGCTCGCCGCGGTCTCGCCGCGGATCAGGTCGAAGTAGGCGGCGAGACGCTCGGCGATCCCGTCGTCGGGCGGGATCTCGAACAGGTGGTCCCACAGCGCGTCCACGTTGTCGACGGCGAACTCGACGCAGAGCCGGCCGACGACGTCGGCATAGCGCTGCTCGGCGTCCGCGTACCGGTTCTCCCGCTCGGCCATCGCCTTGTCCCATGCGGGCAGGTCGATGAAGCGGACCTCGGCGCCGGCGCGGTGGCCCTCCTGCAGCGCGACCCATTCCGGCGAATACGCGCAGAACGGCGCCCACGAGCCGGAGTGCCGCTCCTCGTCGCGGTAGCTGCTGAACACGGCGACCGGCAGCTCGTGGCCGAGGAGCAGCTCACCGAGCCGGTCGTTCATGTCGGCGGGACCCTCGACCAGCACGTGCGCGGGCCGCAGCGCCGCGATCGTGCCGGCGACCAGCCTGGCGCAGGCGGGGCTGTGATGCCGCACGCCGATGAACGTCGTGGCCATCGTCAGCCCGGCAGCTGGTGGCGGGCGGCGTGCAGGGCCTTCCACTGCGCGCCCGGCCGCCAGGTCAGCTGCTGCTCCAAGTACCGCCGCAGCTTCGCGAGATCGTCGGTGTTGTCCTTCGCGGCGGTGCCGGCGAGGCACGTGACGAGGTCCTCGGCGGTGCCCGGCTCCCGGCGCAGGAACCAGCCGCGCAGCCCGACGGCGTGCGCGACCGACACGGCCTCGGCGGTGCTCATCACCGCCGACAGGCGCTCCATCGTGTCGCCGCGCGCGGACTGCCCGGTGCGCAGCTCCCGGAACGTGGTGACGAGCACCTCGAGCACGTCGCGGCGCGGCGCGGCGGTGACCCCGGACCTGCGCAGCAGCGCGCCGGCCTCCGCCTCGACGAGCGCCAGCTCGGTGTCGAAGTCGGCGATCGGGAACACGGTCTCGAAGTTGAACCGCCGTTTCAGCGCGGCGCTCATCTCGTTGACGCCCCGGTCGCGGGTGTTCGCGGTCGCGATCACGTTGAACCCGTCCCGGGCGAACACCATCGCGTCGGGCCCGGTCAGCTCGGGGATCGCGAGGACCCGGTCCGACAGCGGCGACAGCATGCAGTCCTGGACCTCCAGCGGGCAGCGGGTGATCTCCTCGAACCGCACCACCTTGCCCTCGGCCATCCCGCGCAGCAGCGGCGCGCGGACGAGCGAGCGCTGGTTGGGCCCCTCGGCGACGAGCAGCGCATAGTTCCACGAATACTTGATCTGGTCCTCGGTCGTCGCCGCGCCGCCCTGGACGGTCAGCGTCGAGTCCCCGCTGACGGCGGCGGCGAGCAGCTCCGACAGCAGCGACTTGGCGGTGCCGGGCTCGCCGACGAGCATCAGCCCGCGGCTGGTGGCGAGCGACACGAGCGCCCGGTCGATGAGCGACGGGTCGCCGACGAACTTGCGGCTCACCCCGGCGGCCGGGTCACCGACGATGAACCGCCGCGCGGCCGTGAGGCTCAGCGCCCACCCCGGCGGCCGCTCCCCCTTGTCGGTGTCGCGGAGCGTGGCCAGCTCGTCGGCAAACCGGACCTCGGCCGGCGGCCGCTGCACTGTGGCCGCGTCGCGCGGCGGGCTTTCGGCGGCGCTCACTGCATGACCTCCCGCGGGTCTCCGATGATCTCGGACACGGTAACGGGGCCGCGCTCGCCGAACACGTGCGGCCGCTCCGCCGTCCACATGCGGTCGATCGTGCCGCCGATCCACACCTCGCGGCACACCTGCTCCGCGAGGCCGGCCCGGTCGCCGGCCTGGACGCCGGGGTCGAGCTCGGCGATGAGCAGCGCCCCGCCGGGCAGCGGCCGGGCCGTTGCATCGCCGGCCGGATCCCCGCATCCTGCGCCGCCGGCCGCCGCCAGCCGGCGCTCGGCCGGCACGCCACCGCTGCACCAACCTTGCGCGGCACGCTGCTGCGCCGCCACGAGGCGGGCGTGACGAAGCTGTCCTCCCTCATGCGGTCGCCGGCCAAGGCCACGGACAAGGCTCACGCGGTCGCCACCTCCAAGCCCCGGACACGAATCAACGCGATCGCGACCTCCAAGTCCCGGACGCGAATCAACGCGATCGCCGGCCCCAGGGCACGGGCAAGGCTCATGCGGTCGCCGCCTCCAGGTCGCGGACGAGCTCATAGGCGCTGATGGGGTCGACCTCGGCGAACGGCACCCGCCCGCCCTCCGACCCGTCGCCCAGCCGGGTCACGACCGCGATCTCGGTGATCTCCTGGACCGGGTCCCGCGAAAGGGCGCCGAACTGCAGTCCTGGGTCGAGCCCGACGACCGCGACGAGCCCACCCGGCAGGTCTCGCTCGACCCACCCCGGCCGGTCCCGGTGCGTGACGTCGGCGCGCCGCCAGGACCCACGCGTCAGCGCGGCGAACCTCGACCCGGGCGCCTTCGCCCCGGCGAACCTGACCAGGACGTCCTGCTCCAGCTCCTCCGCGGTGAACGCATGACTCCCCCGCGCCAGCTGCGCGAATGGCTGCCCGATCGCATAGTCGGCGAACACCTCGGCCCAGCCGCTCTCCCCGAGGTGCAGCGGATGCGCCACCCCCACCACGTCGTCGTCGGCCACCGCCACCGGCCCGTCGTCGACATCGGCGAAACTGCGGTCCTCCGCCACCCGCACCGCCCGCACCACAGCGCCATCGAGCGCACCGACCACAACGCCGGCGCGGGCACCGGTGGGAGAGGGGTGCACGACCCACACGAGCCGCCGGGCGATGTGGAACACCAGCGGGTGCCGGACGATCAGGCGGCGGAACTCGGCGCCGCTCCAGCGGCGGCCCGTCACCATCGCGTGCTCGAAGCGGCGGACCTGCTCGGCGGCGACGGCCCGCGCCTCCTTCTTCAGCGCGGCGAAGCGCTGCACGGCGGCGGTGGCCAGCGCGAGGTCGTCGCGCGCCCCGGGCTTCGGCAGGTCCGCCCGTCGTGCGCCGGACCCGTCGGCGACGAACGGGGCGAGCCGCTCGTCGAAGCCGACCGTGAAGCGGCGCGGCCCGTAGTCCAGGACGAGGGTGCCGGCGGCGTCGAGGCCGAGGTCGGGCACGAGCCGGTCGGCGAGCTGCTCCGGCGACAGCTCGAGCCCCGCGGCGACCTCGGCGAGCCGCTCCGCCGCCCGGGCGCGCACGGGCCTGGCCCGGACGGTCGTGCTGAGCCGGTGCAGCTGGGTGAGCGCGCCCTCGGTGCCGATCCTGGCGATGACGTCCACGGCGGAGGCCGCCCGCCCCGCGGCACCCTGCGCCCGCCAGGCCCGGACATAGGAGGCGAGCCGCCGCGCGGTGTCGTCGTCGCCGAGCGTGGCCTGCGCCTCCAGCACCCAGGCGGCGCGTGGCGGGGCGCCGGCCTCGACCCAGCGGTCGAGCAGCGAGGCGGCGAACGCAGCGAGCGACCCGGGCGTGCACGACCCGGCGAGGACGGCCAGGCCCGCATAGGGCTCGCCCGGCCGCGACATGGCCAGCATCGTCAGCACGTGCCGGGCGGCGCCGAGCGGGACGCAGCCGGCACCGGCGCGCAGCTCGATCGGGGCGAGCGCCGAGGGGTCGGCCCAGTCGGGCAGCGCCGGTGGCCGGGCCGGGAGCACGTCGAGCGGGTCGGTGTCGAGCAGGTCCCGCACGGCGGTGGCGGCCGCCGCCCCATACGACCGGGCGGCGGACTCGACCGTGTCACGGTCACCGTGCTCGGCGATGAGCCGCAGCGCCTGCCCGGCGAGGCGGCGCGCCTGGCCGGTGGGGCCGACGGCGGCCGGCACCAGGGCGCGGGCCGCGGAAGCGGGGTGCCGGCGCAGCCAGGCGACGGCGTGCCGGCGCGCGGACCGGCTGCCGTCGAGCCGACGGGCGATGACCGTGGCGACCTCGGGCCCGGTGAACGGCATCAGCAGCGGCGTCGTGCTCGACCTGCTCGACCGGTCGATCTCCAGGATGAGCGGCAGCACGGCCGCACCGAACCGCGCGACGAGCCCTGGCGCCCAGCCCTCCTCGTCCCACCGGCGGCCGGGCAGCCACCCGGCGGCGAGCGGGACGGCCAGCTCCAGCGGAGCGCTCAGGAAGAATCCGACGACGTCAAACCACCGGCGGGGCCTGCCCGCCGCCAGATCGCGGGCGATCTTCGGCCAGTCGCCGTCGGCCGGTCCCCACTCGGTGAACTTCGCGGACCGGCGCAGCCACTCGTCCCGCTCGCCCGGCTGCCACGCGACGGTTGCCTCGTCGGTGCACACGAGGGCGGCAACGACGATCGGCTTCGCGGCGGACCGGCGGCCCTCGGCCCACGGTGGCGTCGCGAGCAGCGGTGGCAGCGCGTGCGGCGGCGCCATCACCCGCCGATCGAGGGCGGCGATCTCGGCGGCGACCCGGGGGGGCGGCCGGGCCGGTGAGCGTGGGCAGGACCGTCTCGGCGGCGGCGCGGTGCCGGGCGACGTGGGTGCGCAGGCGCTCGGCGACGCGGCGGCGGGACGCGCCGGCCGCGAGCAGCCGCACCGCGCGCTCGGGGAACCGGTCGGACGCCTCGGTCAGCGCCGCCGGCACGGCCCGCTCGGCGACCCGGTCGGCCAACGCCTGGAACGCCTCGTCGGTCGGCACGGCGGCGAGGACGGCGAGGACGGTGCGGCGCCCGCCGGCCGGCATCGCCCCGAACCGGTCGAGCCAGTCCACGAACAGCGGCGCGATCTCCTCGCCGAGGCCGTCGGCGAGGGTGAGCAGCCGCCCCGGCTCGGTGAACAGCGCCTCGGGCGGATAGTCCCCGGTGAGGGTCGACGCCTGCACGGCGCTGGTCACGGAGGCGAGGGTCAGCAGGGTGCGCCAGTCGTCGCCAGCGACGCGGCCGCGCACCTCCTCCTCCACCCAGGACGCCTCGGTCGGCGCGAGGAACGCGGTCACGACCCGGTGCGTCGAGGACCGCTCCCGCCATCGGGCGAGCAGCTCCACCAACGACGCATAGTCCCGCTCGGGTGCGGCGGCGAGCGCGGCCCTGACCCGGGCGAGGACGCGGCCGGCGCCCTCCGAGCCGCGCAGCCGGCGCACGACGGGCTGACCGACCAGCGTGGTGCCGCCGACGAGGCCGCCATAGCCGAGGCCCTGCAGCTCCATCGCGGCGTCGACGGCGAACGGCAACCCGCGCCCGGCGATCCACGCGTCGGCGAACGCGCCCGCGGCGGCCCTGCTCCGATCGTCGGGCGGGCCGGCATAGGCGGCGGCAACCGTGGCGGCGCCCAGCGGGGTGCTCGCCGGGTCGCCGTCGAGGTGTGCGATGCCCGCGGCGCTGAGGTCGGCGGGGGTGTCGGGGTGGGTGAGCGCGGAGCGCAGGCTGGGGCGCCTGCCGAGCAGCGCGGCGAGGTCGGCGGCCCACGTCGCGGAAAGGCTGAACCCGGCGCGCGCACCACCGCGCCGCGGCATGATGTCGCGCAGCCATGCGGCCAGAACGAATGTGCTCATCCGACGTCTCCCCGTGTCCCCCGTCGCGGTTGGCCGTCACCATAGCGACGCCCCCCGACAATTTCGGTCGCACGCCCGCAAGCTGCGGGGACACATTTGATCATGAAATTGAGCAAATGGGGAAAATCGGATCCTCGGAAAAGTGTCGGACCCTCCTGTTACACCTACAGACATGGGAATCCGAACCAGCCGCGGGGTGAGCGTCGACGAGGCGCTCCGGATGGTCCTGACACTGCCTGAGGTCGAGCAACGCCTGCACGGCAACCATCTCGGCTTCCGGGTGCGCGACCGGGGGTTCGCCTATCTGTGCGAGGACGACTGGACCATGCTGGTCAAGACGTCCCGCGAGGAGCAGGCGGCCCTCGTCGAGGACGATCCGCGCGCCTACAAGAAATCGCACGCGTCCGGCCGGTTCGGCTGGGTGCAGGTGCGCCTGCGCAAGGCGCACGAGGACGAGCTAGCCGACCTCATCACCGAGGCGTGGCGGATGACCGCGCCGAGGCCGATCGTGGCACGCCTGGATCTCGCCCTGAGCTGAGCAGGGGGTGCGCGGAGGGGAGCTACTGCATCGCGGAAGCCACCATCACGACGAGACCGGCGCTCAGCGCGGCGATGAACACCGTTGCGAGCACGATCCGCCATGACAACCGGACGACCGGGGCGACGTTGGCCATGATCTTCATACGCCGCAGGGGACCACGGCGTCCTGAAGCCGGCCTGTGGCCCAGCTGAAGCGACCGTCCAAGCAGGCCAGAACACGCCGCCCCGACCCACGCGAGACACCACGACGCCTGACGTCGGCGAAGTGGAGCACTCAGGCTGCGGCCGGCGCCGGTGACGCGGGGTGTTCAGGGTGGTCGGATGCTGGTGAGGGGAACCGCTCAAGGGTCGGCGGAGGCTGCCGATTGCGGCGGCTGTGGACGTGCGTGTGCTGGGGCAGATCGAGATCATCGACGGTGACGGCCGGCGGATGACGGGGGACGACCTGCCGCGGCGGGCCCGGCAGGTGCTGGGGGTCCTCGCGGCGCGGCACGACCGGGTCCAGTCGAAGGACGCGCTCGCCGACGCGGTCTGGGGGGCGGACCTGCCCGGCAACGCGACGGCGGCCCTGGAGCACTACGTGTCGGTGCTGCGCAGGGCGTTGCAGCCGGGGGTGCCGACGGCACGGTCGTTCATCGTGACCAGGGCCGGTGGGTACGTGTTCGCGACCGACCGGGCCCGGCTCGACCTCGCCGAGCTGCGGGCGGCGGCCAAGGTCGCTGAGCGGCGGCCGGGGCAGCTCGACGTACGGGAGCGGATCGTCGAACTGGCGCCGGAGCTGCCGTTCGCCGAGGACGAGTACGCCGACTGGGCGGCGCCCGCGCGGGCCGAAGTCAAAGCAGTGCTCGTCGCGGCGCTGCTCGACCTCGCCGAGCCGGCGGCCGGCGCGGACCCGGCCAGAGCGTTGCGGCTGGCCCGGGAGGCGACGGAGCTGGAGCCGTTCACCGAGCGCGGGTACCGGCTGGCCATGCTCGCCGGCGCGGGGCTGGGGCGGGCCGACGAGGTGGTGCGCTGGTTCGACCTGTGCCGGCGGGCCCTCGCCGACGATCTCGGTATCGCGCCGTCCGCGGACACCACGTCGCTGCGCGACCGTCTCCTGAGTGAGCTGCACACCGCAACCCCGGCCACCGAAGACGCGTCCGTGGAGCGGCGCGGCGGCGGCGACCGGCGCAAGGCGGACCGGCGCGCCGCGGCGAGCCGCCCCGACACCGTCAACCACAACGCCACGCACACCCCTGCCCAGAGGCTCACCGTGGTCCGGGAGACGGAAGCCCCAGAAGCTCCGGAAAACCGGGACGGGTTGTTCGTCGGGCGGGAGGAGGAGCTCGCGCTCCTCGCCGGCGGGCCTGGGGTCGTCCACGTCGTCGGACCCGCCGGGGCAGGGAAGTCGGCGCTGCTGGCGCGGCTGCGCGACGAGCAGCCGGCCCGCGTCGGGCTGGGGCGGGGGCCGGGGCCGGGCGGCGCGCTGCGGCTGGGCTGGCTGCGCACGGTGCTGCACCAGCTGGGCCGGCCGGACGACCGTACGCTCGACGCGGCGATGGGCGAGCGGCGCACCCTGCGCCCCGCCGAGCTGGACATGATCGCCGCGGGGCTGGGCGGCTGCGTCATCGCGGTCGACGACGCCGAGCATCTCGACGCGGATTCCGTCAGTGAGCTGCGGTGGCTGCGGGAGCGCGGTCCGCGGGTGGTCGTGTCGTACCGCTACCCGTCCGCCATCGTGGACCGGCCCCTGCACGCGCTCGACGCGGACCTGGTGCTGCGGCTCGACCCGCTCGGCGGCAGCGACCTGCCGGCCGACGTGCTCGCCGCCAGCGGAGGGATCCCCGCGCTGGTGTCGCCCGGTGGTGGCGGGCAGGGTGAGCAGGTCGCCATGCACCTGGCGCGGCAGCGGACCCGGTGGATGCCACCGGCGGCGTGGGAGGTGCTGCGGCTGACCGCGGCGCTCGGCACGCTGCGGGTCGAGCAGATCGCCGCGGCCGGCGGCCTCGACCTCGATGAGGTGCTCGGCGCCGTCGACCGGCTCGTGCACGCGCACCTGCTCGTCGAGGGGCCCGGCGGCAGCGTCCGGCACCGCAGCGACCTCGTCCGCTCAGCGGTCGCGGCGCAGATCTCCGCAGCCCACGGCCACCACCTCCGCGAGCGCCTCGCCTCCGCGAAGACCGCACAAGCCGAGCAAGCCGGCCGAGCCAAGAAGGCCGGCCAAGCCAAGCAAGCCGCGCAAGCCGCGACAAGAACGCCGCGCGCCGCCGGTACACCTGCCGCAAACGCGACACGAAAACGTCGTTGCGTCTCGTCGCGCCCCGTCGTATGTTGTTCTCAGATCGAGAAATACTCTAACTGAGAAGGACTCCCACGGTGAACGACGCCGACTTCCTCGCCAGCTACGACCCGCGCGCCTACCCGCCGGTGGCGGTGACCGTGGACATCGTGGCGTTCACGATCCGCAACAGTGCGCTCAACGTGCTGCTCGTGCGCCGTGCCTGCCCGCCCAGCGAGGGCATGTGGGCGCTGCCCGGCGGGTTCGTCGGCCAGTGGGAGGACCTGCCGACCGCCGCCGCCCGGGAGCTCGCCGAGGAGACCGGCGTCGCCACCGCGCACCGGCGGCTGCACCTGGAGCAGCTCGGCACCTACGGCACGCCCGACCGTGACCCCCGGATGCGGGTGTTCTCGGTCGCATACGTGGCGTTCGCGCCGGACCTGCCCGACCCCGTCTCCGGCAGCGACGCCCGCGAGGCGGCGTGGGTGCCGATGGACGAGCGCCCCGCGGAGCTCGCGTTCGACCACAGCACGATCGTCGCCGACGGTCTCGAACGCGCCAGGTCGAAGCTCGAATACACGCCCCTCGCGACGAAGTTCGTCGGCGAGGAGTTCACGATCGCCGAGCTGCGCGCGGTGTACGAGACGGTGTGGGGCGAGCCGCTGCACGCCGGCAACTTCCACCGCAAGGTGCTGTCGGTCCCCGGGTTCGTGGAGAGCACCAACACGACCACCGAGCGCGGCGGCGCCCGGGGCGGGCCGCGGGCCAAGCTCTACCGCGCCGGCGACGCCCGGCTGCTGCACCCCGCCCTGCTCATGCCCAGCCGAGAGGAGACGGTCCGATGACGGTCACGGCGACCACCACGGCCGAGGCGATCGAGCTGATCACCAACGGGGGCGGGGCGCTGTTCGACGGCGACGACCCGGCCGGCACCTACCGCAGGCTCGCCCGCCTCACCCACCCGGACACCGCCGGGCCGCAGGGCGCGGCGGCGTTCGCCAGGCTCAGCGAGCTGTGGCGCAACCGCGGCACGATCCGCAGCGTCAGGGGCGTCTACTCCACCGCGACGCTCGCCTTCGAGGGTGACCTCGCCAATCTGTACGCGGTGCCCGAGGGCCACCTGAAGCTGGTGCGGGACCCGGCGTGCAACGACCTCATGGCGCGGGAGGCGACCACGCTGCGCCGGCTCGCGGAGCATGGCGACCCGCGCTACCTGCCGTATGTGCCGCGGCTGGTGGACTCGTTCCGCCACAAGGAGGACGCCACCGTCAGGCGCGGCAACGTCGTTGCGACCTCCGCAAAGGGCTTGCACAGCCTCGCCGAGGTCGCCGAGCGGCGGCCGGCCGGGCTCGATCCGCGCGACGCCGCGTGGATGTGGCGGCGGCTGCTCGTCGCGCTCGGCCTCGCGCATCGCGCCGGTGTCGTGCACGGCGCGGTCGTCCCCGAGCACGTCCTGATCCAGCCCGACGACCACGGCGTCGTGCTCGTCGACTGGTGCTACAGCGTCAGCGAGCCCGGCGACCGGATCCCGGCGATCGTGCCGCACCGGCGCGACCACTACCCGGCCGAGGTCCTCAAGCGTGAGGAGCCCGGCCCGTACACCGACCTGGCCATGGCCGCCCGGGTCATGGCCGACCTGATGGGCGACCGTGCACCGCAGGCGTTGCGGCGCTTCGCCGACGGCTGCCGGCTCAGCTCGCCGAGGCAGCGCCCCGACGACGCCTGGAAGCTGCTCGGCGAGCTCGACGACCTGCTGCACCGCCTGTACGGCCCCCGCAAGTTCCGACCGTTCACCCTGTAGAAAGGGGTCTCCCATGGGAAGTGGGATCTGGTCGACCGACGTCTATGACGCCGCTGACCGCTACCGTCGCTCCACCGGTGCCAGCGCGTTCGCCTACAGCGACTCCGGCGCCCGCACCGTCCACAGTGCACTCGACCCGAAGGGTGTCGGCATGCGGGAGAGCCGCGACTCCGACGAGCACCCCGACTCGGTCGCCATCGCCGTCATGTTCGACGTGACCGGCTCGATGGGCTCGGTGCCCCGGGTGCTGCAGCAGAAGCTGCCGCAGCTGCTCGGCCTGCTGCTGCGCAAGGGATACGTGAAGGACCCGCAGATCCTGTTCGGCGCGATCGGCGACGCCACCTGCGACCGGGTGCCGCTGCAGGTCGGGCAGTTCGAGTCCGACAACCGGCTCGACGAGGACCTCGGCCGCTTCGTGCTCGAAGGTGGCGGCGGCGGGCAGATGACCGAGTCCTACGAGCTCGCCATGTACTTCATGGCCCGGCACACCAGCATCGACTGCTACTCCAAGCGCGGCAAGCGCGGGTACCTGTTCATCATCGGCGACGAGCAGGCCTACTCGCGGGTCAAGCCGAACGAGGTCCGCGACGTCATCGGCGACAAGCTCGGCGAGCCGATCGGCTTGCGGGCAATGGTCGACGAGGTCCGCGTCATGTACGACACGTACTACATCCTGCCCGCCGGCTCGTCGTACGCCGGCAACACCACGATCCTCGACTTCTGGAAGGACCTGCTGGGCCAGAACGTCATCGCCCTCGACGACCTCGACGCGGTCTGCGAGACGATCGCGCTCACCGTCGGCCTCGGCGAGGACAGCATCGACCTGGACGAGGGCCTCGAGGACCTGCGCGAGGTCGGTTCGGCGGCGACCGCGACCGTCGGCAAGGCACTGGCCCGCATCGGCGGCGGCCGCGCGCCGGTCGCCACCGGCACGGCGCCCACGATGACCGGCACCACCAGCGTGGAAAGGCTGTAACCATGGGGCACGTCATCGTGGTGGACCTCGGATACGGGGACTGCGGCAAGGGGACCGTCGTGGACCACCTCTGCGCCACGCGTGACGTGCACACCGTGGTGCGCTTCAACGGCGGCGCCCAGGCCGCGCACACCGTCGTGCTCGGTGACGGGCGCAAGCACACGTTCGCACAGTTCGGGTCGGGCACGTTCCGGCCCGGCGTGCGGACCCACCTGTCGCGGTTCATGGTCGTCGATCCCCTGTCGCTGGCCGCCGAGGCCGACCACCTGATCGGTCTCGGCGTCCACGACGTGTGGCAGCGGCTCACCGTCGACCGCGCCGCGCTGCTGTCCACGCCCTATCACCGGGCGGCCAACCGGGCGGCCGAGCTGGCCCGCGGCGCCGACCGGCACGGTTCGTGCGGGATGGGTGTCGGCGCGACGATGGAATACGCCCTGTCGCACGTGGACGACGCGCCGCGGGTCGGCGACTGCCTGACGCCCGCGGTCCTGCGGGCGAAGCTCACGCGGCTGCGCGCCGCGCTCGACGTGGACGGTCCACCGGTCGACGCCTGCGTCGAGGCGTACACGGCGTTCGCCGCCACGGTGTCCATCGTGGACGGTCTGCGGATCGAGGGGCCCTGCGTGTTCGAGGGCGCGCAGGGGGTGCTGCTGGACGAGTGGCACGGCTTCCACCCGTACACCACCTGGAGCACGACGACGTTCGCCAACGCGGAGACGCTGCTGGCCGGTGAGCCCGCCTACCGTCTCGGTGTGCTGCGCACGTTCACCACCCGGCACGGCGCCGGCCCGCTGGTCACGGAGGACCCGTCGCTGCCGATCTCGGATCCGAACAATCCCGCGAACCCGTGGCAGGGCGCGTTCCGGGTCGGTCACTTCGACGCCGTCGCGCACCGCTACGCCCTCGACGTCTGCGGCGGCGTCGACGGTCTCGCCCTCACCCACCTCGACACCGCCGCGGACAACCCGCGGTTGCGGATGTGCACCGGGTACGACGGCGTGACCCCGACCCGGGGCGTCACCGGCGACCTCGACCGCCAGGAGCGCCTCACCCGCGCCGTGCTCGAGAGCCGGCCGCGGCTGACCGAGGTCGACGACTGGACGGCCGCGGTGCAGGACCAGCTGTCGACGGCCGTGGTGCTCGAATCGTGGGGCCCGCGCTCGGAGGACAAGAAGTCCACCGATTCGGCGGCGGCGGGGTCCCTTCGGCTGACATGCTGAGGCCGGCACCTCAGTCGCACCACAGTTGAACCTCAGCCCACCGTGTGACGCTACGACCAGCACCGGTTGAGGCTTCGAGGGGGACACGGCATGGGATTCGACCGCGGCGCGCTCAACACGGTCCTGCTCGCCACCACGGCGGGCCTCGCGATCGGGGGCGTGATCGGGATCGTCTCCCCGACGTTCGCCGAGGCCGGCCCCGCCGAGCCGGGCCGGCGCCCGCCCGCGACGGTCGTCACGGACGTCGACGTGCTCACCGCCGACCACATGACCATCACGGTCCGCTTCAGCAACACGGGCACCGCCCCGCGCCACATCGCCGCGACGGACGTCTCGGTGTCCGCCGGACCGGTCGTCCTGCGCCCTCGTACGTCCGGCGCCACCGACGTCCGCCCCGGCGCCACCGTCACGTCGACGTTCGCCTTCGACACCCCGCCGGCGGGCGCCGCCCTCACGCTGCACGTCCCCGGCGAGTCCTTCCCGCTCTGACCCGCCCGGACGCGTCGCGGCCCGCGACGATGGGATGCGCATGCCTCACCGGGCGACAGCCGGCGCTCGCTGTGATCGGGGCGAGCGGCGCGGCCGGTGTCGTCGGCGGTGGGTGGGTGAGGCCCCTCCGGCCGACCGACCGTGGGACGGGTCAGACCGGCCCGAGCGACCGCGTGCCGGAGGGGAGGTGGGCGGCCCGGGGAAGCGGTCAGCCGGAGAAGCGTTCGCGGCGCACGACGGGGCGGCGGCCCTTGAGGGTGGTGCGGCGCAGGGTGTCGATGACCTCGTCGACGGCGCCTTCCGGGACCTCGACCAGGGCGAACCGGTCCGTGATCTCGATGGCGCCGATGTCGCGGCCGCTCAGGCTCGACTCGCCGGTGATCGCGCCGACGAGGTCCTGGGGGCGGATGCCCGCGGCCCGGCCGGCGCCGACGAAGAGCCTGGTCATGCCGCCCGCGGGGACGCGGCGGCCGCCCGACTCGCGGCCCCGGCCGCGGCCGTCGGCGTCGCGGACGGCGACCCGGCGGCCGGGACGGTCGGCAGGGCCCGAGCCGAAGCCGGCGCCGGAGGACTCGCGCGGGGCGCGGAGGGTGATCTCGGGGATCTCCTCCTGGTCGCCGTCGCCGATGCCGGCGGCGTCGTGTGCGATCTTGACCGCGGCGATCGCGATCTCCATCAGGTCGAACTCGTCGCTGAGGGTCTCCACGACGACGCGGAACTGCGACAGCGCGTCGTCGTCGGCGACGAGGAGCTCGTGCAGGGCGGCGCGGGTCAGCTCGAGGCGGCGGGCGCGCAGGTCGGCGACCGTCGGGACCTTCTCGATGAGGATGCGCTGCTTGGTGATGCGTTCGATGGTCTTGAGCATGCGGTGCTCGCGGGGCTCGGCGAGGGTGATCGCGATGCCCTCGCGACCGGCCCGCCCGACGCGGCCGATGCGGTGCACGTAGGACTCGGGGGCCGACGGCACGTCGTAGTTGACGACGTGGGTGAGGTGCTCGACGTCGAGGCCACGGGCGGCGACGTCGGTGGCGACGAGCAGGTCGGCGGTGCCGTTGCGGAGCCGGGCCATGACCCGGTCGCGCTGCTCCTGGCCCATGCCGCCGTGCAGGGCCTCGGCACGATACCCACGGCCGTTGAGCGTCTCGGTGAGCTGGTCGACCTCGTCGCGGGTGCGGCAGAAGACGAGCGCCGCGCCGGGCGCCTCGACGTCGAGGATGCGGCCGAGGGCGGCGGACTTGTGGGCGCGGCTCACCACATACGCCACCTGGCGCACCAGCGGGGTCTCGCCGGCGGCGGTGGGCTCGCGCCCGATCTGGATGCGCACGGGGTTGTTGAGGTGGCTGCGGGCGAGCCCGTCGATGCGGGGCGGCATGGTGGCGGAGAACAGGACCGTCTGCCGGTCCTCGGGGGTCTCCTGCAGGATCGCCTCGATGTCCTCGGCGAAGCCCATGTCGAGCATCTCGTCGGCCTCGTCGAGGACGACGACGCGCAGGTCGTGCAGGTGCAGCGTGCCACGGCTGATGTGGTCGAGGGCCCGGCCGGGGGTGGCGACGACGACGTCGACGCCGTGCTCGAGGGCGCGCAGCTGCCGGCCGATCGGCTGGCCGCCGTAGATCGGCACGACGCGGGTGCCGAGGTCCTTGCCATACCGGTGGATCGCCTCGGACACCTGGACGGCGAGCTCGCGGGTGGGCACGAGGATGAGCGCGGACGGGTTGTCGCCGCCGGGCGCGGGGATCGTCTGCAGCAGCGGCAGCGAGAACGCGGCGGTCTTGCCGGTGCCGGTCGCGGCCTGGCCGAGCAGGTCACGGCCGCCCAGCATCGGCGGGATCGCCTCGCGCTGGATCGGGGTGGGCTCCTCGTAGCCGAGGGTGGTCAGCGCCTTGAGCAGCTCGTCCCGCAGGCCAAGTTCGGCGAAGCCGGTGTCTTCGGTCACGGCGGAGCTCCTCAATCGTGGCAATCGTGGCTTCTACCAGCATCCCAGGCCCGCTCTTCCACCGCCCGGGCGGTGGGCCGGGATGTGACCTGGGACCGACCTACTGGTACAACGAGCGAGTGGCCGACGACGACTGGCAGACGCAGCGGGCCCGTGCGGTGGCGCATCACGGGGCCGAGCTCGACCGCCGCCGCGCCGCGGAGGCCGAGCAGGCGATGGCGCTCATCGAGCGGTTCGTCGCCGCGGCCCGGGCAAACAATCTGCAGGCCACGCCGTTGCGGGCCCGTTCCTACAACGGACGCTCCTACCGTACGCCCCTGCGCGGCTGGTACCTGAACAGTGATCGCAGCATAGCGGTGGGTGACGATGGCCGCTACT
Source organism: Dactylosporangium sp. NPDC051087 (assembly GCF_055586325.1). NCBI lineage: Bacteria > Bacillati > Actinomycetota > Actinomycetes > Micromonosporales > Micromonosporaceae > Dactylosporangium > Dactylosporangium sp. NPDC051087. The sequence goes on from NZ_JBVJIJ010000028.1 coordinate 78,591, forward strand.
ACTCGCTGCTGGTGCCGCCGAGCGCGACGGCGTGGCTGACGGGGGTGACCCCGCAGCCGGAGCGGCCGAGACTGATCGTCGGCGAGGGCGCCCGGGACGGCGAGTCGATCCCCCTCGCGCAGCTGCTCGACCTGAGGCTCAGCCGGCGATGAACGCGGGCGGCACCTCGTCGGTGAGCCACACCCCGTTGCCGGAGACGTAGAACAGGTGCCCGGCGCGGGCCATCTCCCCCGCGAGGACGGTGAGGACGGCGACGGCGCCGCCGCGGCGGGTGCCGACCCGGCGGGCGGTCGCGGTGTCGGGCGACAGGTGCACGTGGTGGCGGCCGCCGCGGTTGAGCCCGGTCGCCCGGATCGACGGCAGCGCCGCGGCGCCGGTGCCGTGGAAGAGCACCTCCGGCGGCTCCCGCGGGGTGAGGCCGAGGTCGACCGGGACCGAGTGACCCTGGTTGGCCCGGATGCGCTCGACCCCGTCGGGGCCGGTCAGCACCGCATACCGCTGCTTGTCGTTGCCGGCGACGACCTCGTCGAGGTCGGCCCGGGACACGCCCATGGCGGACAGGAACTCCTCGACCGGGACCCAGCCGCCCGGGTCGAGGGTCAGGCCGACCCGCGCGGGGTCGTGGCGCAGCGCCTTCGACATCCGCTTACTGAGCTTGACGAGCTGCTGATGGTCCATCGCCGTCCCATTCTCCGGCACGCCGCAACCGGGTTACGACCCGATCGGGCCGGATCAGCACCGCGCGCCGCCGCCCCATCCACCGCCGCAGCGCCCCGGTCGGGTCGAAGCCGGGCGTCACCGTGATCACCCGGGCGCCGCCGTGCTTCAGCACGACACCGGGCCGGGTGAGCACGGCCCAGCCGGGGCCGAGCGCCTCGTCCAGCGGCACCTCGCGCCCGCCGTCCACGACGACCGGCTGCGGGGCCAGCGGCCCGGCGCCCCGCAGCGGCGGGCTGGTCGAGCGCAGGGCCAGGCCCTTCAGGCCCGGGAGCCGCCAGACGGCGCCGAGCACGATCCTGCGCACCGCCGCCGCCCGGTCCTGTCCCCCGGTCATCGCCCAGCCGGCGACGACGGCGAGCCGGATCTGCGCCTTCGCGTGCGGTTTGCGTTCGCGCTCGTACGAGTCGAGCAGCGCGGCGTCGCCGGACGCCAGCTTCCAGGCCAGGTTGTAGGCGTCGCGGAGCCCGGCGCCGAGGCCCTGGCCGATGAAGGGCGGCGTCTGGTGGGCCGCGTCGCCGAGGAGGAACACCATCCCCCGGCGCCACGTGGACGCGAGCCTGGCCCGGAACGTGTACTCGGCCTCCCGGACGACGGTCACGGGTGTCCCGGCGAGCCAGGGTGCGAGCAGCGCCGGCACGTCGACCGGGGGCTCGCCGTCGTGGAGGCGGAACTCCCACCGGTACCGACGTGGCCCCAGCTGCATGAAGGTCGCCGCGCGGCGCGGGTCGCACACCTGGTGCACGCCGCCCCACGCGTCGAGGTCACGGCCGGTCACGCCGTCGACGACCAGCCACCGCTCCTCGAACCCCAGGTCCTCGAGCGAGGCCCCGATCGCCGACCGGACGGTGCTGTTGGCGCCGTCGCAGCCGAGCACGGCCGACGCGGCGATCGTCTCGCCGTCGTCGAGGGTGACGGAGGTCGAGGTGACGCCGGTGACCGTGACCCCGCCGCGGAAGGAGATCAGCGGCAGCGCGGCGACCCGGGCGCGCAGCAGCCGCTCCAGGTCGGGCTGGTCGAACATGTTGGCCTGCGGCCAGCCGTGCGGGCCCGGCGCGGGGTCGCGGCGGAACTCGGCCATGACCCGGTGCCGCCGGTCGAGCAGCCGCAGCCCGAGCCCGGGCCGGCTGACCCGGGCGAACTCGGCGGCGACCCCGAGCTCCTGGAGGATCCGCATGACCTCGTCGTCGACGTGGACGGCGCGCGGCAGCGGATACGGCGAGGGGTAGCGGTCCAGCAGCACGCAGGGCACGCCGCGCTGGGCGAGCAGGATCGCGGAGGCGGCACCGACAGGTCCCGCCCCCACGATCACCACAGGGTCCACGCGGCGAGGCTACGTCATGCGCACCGGGTCCCGTTGAGCGTGAACGCGGAAGGCGCGGTGTTCGTGCCGTTCCAGTTGGACAGGAAGCCGAAGCTCACGGTGCCGCCGGCGGGGATGCCGGCGGTGTAGCTGACGCTGGTCGCCGTGACGGCGGCGCCGGACTGGGCGTAGGTGGCGCCCCACGCCTGGGTGAGGACCTGGCCGTTGGCGTAGTTCCAGCCGAGCGTCCAGCCGTTGACCGCGCCGGTCCCGGTGTTCGTCACCTTCACCTCGCCCTGGAACCCGCCCGGCCACTGCCCGACGACGGCGTACGTGACCTTGCACGCGCCGGTGGGCTGCGGGGAGGTGGAGCGGGACGGTGACGGCGACACGGACCGTGACGGGGAGATCGACGCCGTCGGGGACGTCGTCCCGCCGTAGACGGCCGCCTCCTTCGAGGTGGCCTTGATGCCGTTGGCGCCGTTGAAGATGCGCTCACCCCAGCTGGTGAGCTGGGCGGGGTTGAACGCGGTCGCCATGTCGAGGTACTCGACGCCGCCGCCGTTGCCGCTCCACGACCAGCCGAGGTAGCCGATCCGCAGCGACTGGGCGGTCGCCATGATGGTGTCCTCGTCGGGGTTGCCGTCGGAGTGGTTGAAGCCGAACTCGCCCACGACGATCGGCAGCTTCGCGGTGACGAACCTGTTCAGGTAGTCGTTGATCTCCGCTGCGGTGTCGAACACGCCGTACATGTGGATCGAGAACACGGTGTTCTTCATCGGGTCGGCGGCGAACACCCCGGCCGCGTTGTCGCGCATGGTGAACGACCAGTCCTGGCCCCAGTTGGGCGCGTCGACCATGATGGTGTGCTCGAACCCGTTGCTGCGCAGGCGCTTGATCGCGTTGCTCGTGTCGGTGGCCCAGTTGGCGACGGTGGCGGCGTTGTTGCCGAAGGGCTCGTTGCCGATGTTCACGATGATGTACTTCTCCTGGCCCTGCAGCGCGCTCTTGACGCTGAGCCAGTAGTCGACGGCCTTGTCGAGGGTGACGGCGCCGCTCTGCTCGCCGTAGCCGGTGGTGTCGTGCGCCTCCAGGACGCAGATGAGCCGGTTGGCCTTGCACAGCGACACGACGTTGGCGACGTCGGCGGTGTCGTTCTTCGTCCAGCGGTCGCCGGTGGCGAGCACGACCCGGACGCTGTTCGCGCCGAGCGCCTTCACGTTGGCGAACGTGCTGGTCTGCGTGGGGTACCAGGTGTGCGCGTGGCTGACGCCGCGCATGACGAACTCGGCGCCGGTGGCGTCGTACAGGCGGCCGTTGCTGACGGTGAAGCCGGTCGCCGCCGACGCCGGCTGCACGGCGACGAGCACCGACACCGCGACCGCCAGCGAGACCGCCAGCACGGTCGCCAGCACCGGGGCCGCCGCGAGGGTGATCCGCGTCCTCATGATGGGTTGCCTCCTAGGGGTTGGCGGCAACATATGAAGCGCTTCAGTAACCGTCAACGATGTCAGGTCCGCGGCGCAGGTCGGGCGCCGGGACGGTGTGAAAGTTGCAGCGCCGGGTAGCTGCGCCCCGTCCGGAACCTCCAGTCAGGAGAATCCCCATGACCATCGACAACCCGTCGGACCTGTTCCTCTACGAGCTGTCCGGCATGTACGACGCCGAGCGCAAGAGCAACCACCTCGTCGGTGAGATCCTCGGCCGGGCCGAGCACAGCCCGCTCGCCCAGATCCTGCGCGCCCAGCAGCAGCAGGGGCAGCAGAAGATCCAGAACATCGAGACGTGCTTCGCGATGATGGAGATGGAGCCGGCCGAGGTGCCGTGCTCGACGCTCGACGGGATGCGCGCGGAGTTCCAGGCGTTCGTCGGGCAGCGGCCGTCCACCGAGGCGATGGAGATCTACGCGGTGGACGCGGAGACGAAGCTCGCCCACTTCGGCATCGCCGGCTACCGCGGGCTGATCGACAAGGCGCTGCTCATGGGTGAGATGCAGTGCGCGCAGATCCTGCAGACCAACCTGGTGCAGAAGCAGGAGAACGCGGGCACGTTCGAGCGGATCAGCCACGAGCTCGGCCAGCGCGTGGCCATGCAGGTGTGAGCGTCGGAAAAAGCCGGAGGGGGCCCCGACATCGGGCCCCCTCCGGTGCCTGTCATCCGCCGAGGCTGGCCGCCGCGGAGGCGATGGCGGAGGCGAAGGTGCTCACCTGGCTGTAGACGCCCGGGTAGTTCGGGCGGGCGCAGCCGTTGCCCCAGCTGACGATGCCGACCTGGATCCAGGCGTTGGCGGCGTTGCGGCGGAACATCGGGCCGCCCGAGTCACCCTGGCAGGTGTCGGTGCCGCCGGCCGCGTACCCGGCGCAGATCTCGTCGTTCGGGATCAGGTCGGGGTACGAGTTGTCGCAGGTCGAGTCCGGCACGAACGGCACGGTCGCCTTGAGCAGGTACCGCTGCTGCGCGCCGCCCTCACGCGCCGCGCCCCACCCGGCGACGGTGAAGGTGCCGGTGTCGTACGTGGTGTTCGTCGCGATCGGCAGCGTGGCGAGGCCGCTCACCGGCGAGGCGAGCCGGATCAGCGCCCAGTCCTTGCCGTTGCCGTTGTACCCGGGGGCCCGGTACACGTAGTTCGACCTCACCTGCACCCGGCCGCTCGTCGACTGCAGGTCGACCACGCCGAGCGTCGCGGTGATGCTGGTGTTCGTGCCGGTCCCGCCGACGCAGTGGGCGGCGGTGAGGACCAGTCGCGGGCTGTACAGCGCGCCGCCGCAGCCCATCGAGAGCCGCACCATGAACGGGAACTCGCCCTGGGCCGCGCGAGTGCCGCCGACGACGTCCTGCTGGGCGTGTGCCACGCCCGGCAGGACACCGAGGGCGGCGATGACGGCGGTCAGGACCGCCAGAACCCTTCTTACCATCCGGAGCCTCCCCAACGAGTGGATGATGGGGAGGATGATATCCATCGATTCGATACCTATGGATATATCGTCCGGCTCATACTGCCGACCACGATGCTGGTCTCCGACTCGGCGTCGGTGACGGTGCGGGGCGTCAGCCCGGCGGCGCGCAGGACCTCGTGCGCGGCGTCCAGCTGGGCGTCGCCGGCCTCGGTCAGCAGCCGCCCGCCGTCCGCCAGCCAGCGCGGCGCCTGCGCGGCGAGCCGCCGCAGCACGTCGAGGCCGTCACCGCCGCCGTCCAGCGCCGCCCGCTTCTCGTGCACCCGGAACTCCTCGGGGAGGAACGCGATCTCACCGGTCGGCACGTAGGGCACGTTCGCCAGGAGCACGTCGACCGTCCCCAGCAGGTCCTCCGGCAGCGCGTCGAAGAGGTCGCCCTCGTAGACCCGCGCGCCGGGGAGGTTCCGCCGCGCACAGGCGACCGCGGCCGGGTCGATGTCGGCCGCGACGAGCCGGACGCCCTCCTTGCCGCGCACGGCGGTCGCCCCGACGGCGCCGGTGCCGCAGCACAGGTCGAGCACCGTCTGTCCACTGTGGATCATCTCGCGGGCGGTGACGGCGAGCAGCTCGGTCCGGTGGCGCGGGATGAAGACCCCCTCGGCGATGCCGAACCGGGCACCCGCGAACGACGCCCACCCGACGAGATACTCCACGGGATGCCCCAGCACCCGCCGCTCGACGAGCTCGTCCAGGACGGCCCCGTCGCCGGCGGCGGCCTCGGTGAGCAGCGCCGCCTCGTCCTCGGCGAACACGCATCCCGCCGCGCGCAGGCGGTCGATCACAGTGGGCACGCCGCACTGTAGCCGTTGCTACGCTGACGTGTGCGCGCGGTTGTGCTGTCCGGCCCGGGGCCGGTCGAGAATCTGCGGGTCGTCGAGCTGCCGACGCCGTCGCCGCCACCCGGCTGGGTGCGGATCCGGGTGATGGCGTTCGGGCTCAACCGGTCCGAGCTGCACACCCGCCTCGGCTACGCCTCCGGGGTCACCTTCCCGCGCGTGCCGGGCATCGAGGCGACCGGGGTCGTGGACGACCCGGGCACCTCGTCGCTGCGGCCCGGGCAGCAGGTGGCGACGATGATGGGCGGGATGGGCCGCACCTTCGACGGCGGCTACGCCGAATACACGGTCGTGCCCGCCGCGCAGGTCATCCCGTTCGCGTCCGAACTGCCGTGGGAGACGCTCGGCGCCGTGCCGGAGACGCTGCAGACGGCGTACGGTTCGCTGACCACCGGCCTGGACCTGCGCGCCGGCCAGACGCTGCTGATCCGCGGCGGCACGTCGTCGGTGGGCCTCGCGGCGGCCGCGCTCGCCCGCGAGCTCGGCGCGACCGTGCTGTCCACGACCCGCTCCGCGGACCGCTTCGCGGCGCTGTCGGCGGTCGGGGTCGACCACCCGCTGGTCGACGACGGCTCGGTCGCCGCGCGGGTCAGGGCGCTGTTCCCGGCCGGCGTCGACGCCGCCCTCGAGCTGGTCGGCACCCCCACGCTGCCGGACACGCTCGCCGCGACACGGGTGCACGGGACCGTCTGCTTCACCGGGATGCTGTCCAACGAGTGGCTGGTCCGGGACTTCTACCCGATCGGCTACCTGCCCGCCGGGGTGCGGCTGACCGCGTACGGCGGCGAGGCGCACGACCTGCCGGCCCCGGTGCTGCAGCACCACCTGGACCGTATCGCCGCCGGCGCGGTGACGCTCGGCCCGGTCCACGCCTACGCGCTTGCCGACATCCGCGCCGCGCACACGGACCTGGAGCTGGGCACGAAGGTCGGCAAGCTCGTGGGACTGCCGTAGATCGCCCGCTTCGCTACTGTCGGCGGGTGCCTCCGACGTACGAGAACCTCATCGCCGACGCACTCGCCGAGCCCGCCACCGGCTGGGACTTCGGCTTCCTCCGCGACCGGACGCGGGGCGGCGACCCGTCGTGGTCCTATCCGGACCTCGCCCGCGACCTGCTCGCCCGGTCCTCGTCGGTGCTCGACGTCGACACCGGCGGCGGCGAGCTCCTCGCGTCGCTGTCCCCCCTTCCGCCGCGGGCCGTCGCGACCGAACGCTGGCAACCGAACGTCGCCGTCGCCACCGCCCGGCTCGCCCCGCTCGGCGTCACCGTCATCACCGGCGAGGCGCCCACGGGCTTCGACCTGGTCCTCAACCGGCACGGCCACCTCGACGCCGCCGACGCCGCCCGGGTCCTGCGCCCCGGCGGGACCCTGCTCACCCAGCAGGTCGGCGGCGAGGACTGCACGGACCTCAACGCCATGCTGGGCGCGCCGGCCGGCCCTCCGCCGCGACGCTGGGACGCGCCGGCCGCGGGCGCCGCGCTGACCGCCGCCGGGTTCACGCTCCAGGACGTCCGCGAGGAACACCCGGCCCTGACCTTCACCGACGTCGGCGCGCTCGTCTTCCACCTGCGCATGGTCTCGTGGCAGATCCCCGGCTTCACCCCGGAGCGCTACGACGCCGCGCTGCGCCGCCTGCACGCCGCGGGCCCGATCGTCGTGCACACCCACCGCTTCCTGATCCGCGCGGTCCGGTGCGCCGATTCCGCCTGAGCGAGGGGAACCGGGACGGCGGCGGGGGCGTGTACCGGTGTGGACATTCGACGAAGGACAGTGCTCGGTGCGGCGGCGGTCGCCGCGGCCGGGGCCGGGATCGGGCCGGGGACGGCGTCCGCGGCCGGGACCGCCGGGCTGACCGTGCGGGCCGTCGGGCGGGACGGCCGCCCGGGCCGGGGTTTTCTGGAGGTGATCCGGACCGACCGGCCCGGTGAGCCCGTGGGGTTGCCGTTCGAGGAGAGCGTGACCGTGCCGGTCGAGCGGGGGACGTACCTCGTCGTGGTCGAGGTGCGGGAGGCCGGGGTCCGGACCTGGCTCGTGCAGCCGGAGGTGCGCGTCGACGCGGCCGTGGTCGTGACCGCCGACGCGCGGGCCGCCGGACCGGTCGCGGTCACCGTGCCGCACGCCGGAGCGGTGCCGGAGCTGCTCGAGGTCGGGTACCGGATGCCGGTGCGCGGCGGGGCGGCGTACGCGAGCGCGTTCGTGGTGCGCGGGGACCTGCGCGGGGTGTTCTTCGGCGGGCTCGGCGCCGCGGCCGACGGGTTCCGGGCCATGCTCGCGGTCACCATGACCGGGCCCGGGGCGGGCTATTTCCTGGCCTGGACGGTGTACGGCCGGCTGCCCGCCGGACTGACCCGCACCCTGCGCGAGGGGCAGCTGGCGACGGTCCGGAACCGGTTCGGGCGCAGGACACCCGGCGGGACGGGGACGACGTTCACGACGCCGCGGACGCCCGGCGGGGGTGGGGCGTTCGCCGCGGGGCTGGCGCTCGGGGCGCTCCCGGCGGCGCGGGACGACCACTACAACGTCGACGCGGGCGGGGTGACGTGGCGCACGACGTTCGAGGAACACGACGGCGAGGAGCCGGCCGGTGCGCTGTCCGGACCGGCGGTCGCGTTCCGGGCGCCCGGCACGAGCGACGTCACCTGGAACGCGGGGGTCGCCGGGCCGAGCGTCGAGGCGCAGGACCTGCCGGAGCAATGGGTGTCACGCAACGGGGACACGCTCGTCGTCGCGGCACGGCTGTCCGGGGACGGCGCCGGGCATCCGGGGACCTCGGCCTACCGCAGCGCGCGGATCGCCGTGCACCGCGACGGTGTCCTGGTCGCCACGGCCGGCGCGGTGGAGGGCGTGTTCGAGGTGCCGCCGGAGCCCGGCCTGTACCGCCTCGAACTGCGCGCCGAGTCGGCCGTGACCGGGAGCGTCGTCGAGGTGGCGTGGACGTTCCGGTCCGGGCACGTGCCGGGGACCGGCTGGCGGCGGATGCCGCTGCGGGCCGTGTCCTTCAACCCGCCGCTGCGCCCCGATGGCACGGCACCCGCCGGGACGGTGTTCCGCATCCCGTACCGGATGACGACCCAGGCGGCGACGGTGGTCCGGCCGGGCGTGGAGGTGTCCTACGACGACGGGCGCGCGTGGTTCCCGGCGCCGGTGACGGGCACGCACGCCGCCGTCGCGCATCCCGGCGGGCGCGGCCGGGTGTCGCTGAGGGCCAGGGCGGAGGGGCTCGAGCAGACGATCCTGCGCGCGTACCCGTTCGGGCCCTGACGGTTTGCAACCTGCCCGCATCTTGTGCGCAACGCGAATACCCCTCACCCTAAGTGCTCGCACAACTTCGGAGAGTGTCATCCGTTTGGCTGGTCCGCAACGGAGCGGGCCTGGGATGGGGGTACGTCGACATGAACACATGGGTGATGCGCGGGCTGGTGACGGCCGGGATCGCGGGCGGGTTGTGGCTGCTCGGGTCCGGTCCGGCCGCGGCGTCGGAGATCGACCTCAAGCTCGGCGGCGGTGGCACGCCGGGCGGCGGCGGCAACGTGCTGTCGCTGACCGTCGGGGGCATCTCGGCCGACGTCGGCGTCAACGGGGGCGCGACGCAGGCCGGTGGCAACGCCGCGTCGATCGACGTCAAGGTCAAGGTGGGCGGCGGCGCCGGCGGCTCCGGTACGGGCGGCGGAACTGGCGCCCCGGCGGGCGGATCGGCGGGCGGATCGGCGGGCGGATCGGCGGGCGGGTCCACGGGTGGATCCGGCGGCGCGGCGCTCGGGGTCGTGGTCCAGGTCGGCGGCGCGACCGGCGCAGGCGGCGGTGCCGGCAGCGGGGGCGGCTCGGGCAGTTCGGGTGGCTCCGGCACCTCAGGCGGCTCCGGAACTTCGGGCGGTTCGGGAACGAACAGCGGGTCGGGGACGAGCAACGGGTCTGGGGCGAACAGCGGGTCTGGGGCGAACAGCGGGTCTGGGGCGAACAGCGGGTCTGGGGCGACCAGCGGGTCGCGCGCCGGGGCCACCGTGACAGCGGGCGCAACGGTGCCCGGGCTCATGACCGTCGGCACCGCGGTGTCCGTCGGCACAGGCACGAACACCGGCACAGGCGCGAACACCGGCACAAGCGGGAGCACGGGCACAGGCGCGAACACCGGCACAGGCACAGGCGTCGGCACAGGCACAGGCGTCGGCACCGGCACCGGCACCGGCACCGGCAGCGGTGGCGGTACCGGAGCCGCGGCCGGAAACGGGTCGGCCGGTGGCGCGACCGGCGGCAGCGCGGGCGACCCGGCGGCCGCTGCCGATGTCCGCGCCGAGGCGGGACGGCTGCCCGTGACCGGCGCGCCGCTGAGCCTGATGGCGATGATCGCGGTGCTGGTGACGGCGGTCGGGGTCGTGCTCGCCAGGCGCCGCCGCCGTCAGTCCTGAGCCGTCCGGCGGGCCCTGGCGAGGAACGGCAGGGCGCACGCGGACAGTCCTGCCGACACGAGGAACGAGGCCGGGTAGCCCCACACGTCGGCGACCCGGCCGAGCGCCGGCTGGGTGACGACGCCGCCGGTCGAGGCCATGAGCGAGTCGAAGGAGAGGATCGTGGCGCGCTGCCGGGAGGGGATGAGGCCGTTGACGTACGCCTGCCGCAGCGGCATCCCGGCCGAGCCCAGCAGCGCCCACACCACGATGAGGGTGAGCGCCGCCCAGAACTGCCCGGCGAGCCCGAGCGCGGCGAGCGCGACGACGCCGGCCGCCTCCAGGGCGAGGTACGCGGTGAGCCGGTGCCGGAACAGCCGCCCGACCCGTCCGGCGAGGAGCCCGCCGGCGATCTGCGCGCCGGCGACCGCGGCGGCCGCGATCCCGGCGATCCCGTAGGCGGTGTCGTCGCGGTACAGGTCGAGCAGGTGCGGCTGCAGGGCGTAGAACACGTAGACGCCGACGCCGCCGGTGAAGGGGGCGGCGAGCATGAGGAGCCTGACCTGCCGGACCCGCCAGCCGTACTCGACGGAGTCGGCGGCGATCCGGCGCATCCGCCGCGCGGGCGGCAGGCTCCGGTCCGGGGTGAACCCCAGGTCCCGCATGAGGACGGCGGCGGCGGCGAACATCAGCGCGTAGACGCCCGCGCGGACGAGGAACGGCACCCCGAGGTTCGTCAGCTGGGCGAGGTACCCACCGGCGACGGACCCGGCGAGCATGGCGACGCCGCCGACGACCTGCCCGCGGGCGAACACCGCCTCGAGGGGCCCGGTGTCGCCGGTCGCGGCGAGGGCGTCGACGAGCCACGCCTCGACCGCGCCGGAGAAGAACGTGAAGCCGAGGCCGAGCAGCAGCGACACGGCCGCCCACGGCGGGAACGGCGCGCGCAGCTGCCACAGCCACACGTACAGGCCGGTGGCGGCGGCGAGCGTCACGGTCCCGAGCAGGAACGACGCCCGCCGCCCCCACAGGTCGGCGACGATGCCGGTCGGCACCTCGAACAGGACCATCCCGGCGGTGAAGCACGCGTTCGCCGTGAACGCCGCCAGGTTGGACAGGCCCGCGTCGAGCAGGAAGATCGTGTTGATCCCCCAGATGAGCGACCCGGCGAGGGTGTTGCCCGCGGTGAGCAGGTAGTAGGTGTTCCTGACGACCCTGGCGGGGCTCACGCCACGTGCGCGTCGGCCGCGTCGAGGGCGTCGTCGATCGCGTCGATGCCCTGCAGCAGCTCCTCCTCGCTGATGACCAGCGGCGGCACGACGTGCAGCCGGTTGAAGTGCGTGAAGGGCCAGACACCGCGGGCCTTGCAGGCCGCGACGACGTCGGCCATCGGCTTCGCGGCGGCGCCGGACGCGTTGTAGGGCACCAGCATCTCGCGGGTGTCGCGGTCGCGGACCAGCTCGATCGCCCAGAACAGGCCGAGGCCGCGGACCTCGCCGACCGACGGGTGCCGGTCGCGCAGCTTCTCCAGGCGCGGGCCGACCACCCGCTCGCCGAGGTCCTTGACCCGCTCGGGGATCCGCTCGTCGCGCATCACCTCGATGGTGGCGACGGCGGCGGCGCAGGCGAGGGGATGGCCGGAGTACGTGAGCCCGCCGGGGAACGGCCGCTCGGCGAACGTGTCATACACCTTGTCGCCGAGGATGACCCCGCCGAGCGGCACGTAGCCGGAGTTGACGCCCTTCGCGAACGTGATCAGGTCCGGCACCACGCCCCAGTGGTCGGCGGCGAACCATTCCCCGCACCGGCCGAACCCGCTCATCACCTCGTCGCAGATGAGCAGCACGCCGTGCCGGTCGCACAGCTCGCGGACCCCGGCGAGGTATCCGGGCGGCGGCACCAGGATCCCGTTGGTCCCGACGACCGACTCCAGGATCACCGCGGCGATCGTGCCCGGCCCCTCGAACGTGAACACCTCCTCGAGGTGCGCCAGCGCCCGCTGGGTCTCCTGCTCGGCGCTGTCCGAGTGGAAGGAGGAGCGGTAGGGGTACGGGCCGAAGAAGCGCACGACGCCCGGCATCGCGGGCTCGTTGGCCCAGCGGCGCGGGTCGCCGGTCAGCGTGATCGATCCGGTGGTGGCGCCGTGGTACGACCGGTAGGCGGCCAGGATCTTGTGCCGGCCGGTCGTCAGCCGGGCCATCTTCACCGCGTGCTCGTTGGCCTCGGTGCCGCCGTTGGTGAAGAACACGTGCGACAGGTCGCCGGGCGCCACCTCGGCGATGAGCCGCGCCGCCTCGCTGCGGGTCGGGTTGGCGAAGCTCGGCGCGATCGTGCACAGCTGCGCCGCCTGCTCCTGGATCGCGGCGACGACCCGGGGATGCTGATGCCCCAGGTTGAGGTTCACCAGCTGCGAGGAGAAGTCGAGATAGCGCGTGCCGGCGGCGTCCCAGAAGGTGCTGCCGAGGCCGCCGGTGACGACGACCGGGTCCAGCGCCCGCTGCGCCGACCAGGAGTGGAAGACGTGCGCGCGGTCGTCACGGTAGGCGTCCGCTTCGGAGGTGTGTCCGGTCATGAGCCGACGCTAATCGCACACGTCCGGCCGTACAATATCTTCACTGTTACAGCTTGTTACCCGCCATATGCTGGGATCATGCAGATCACGTCGATCGCCGAGCTGGAGGCACTCGTCGGGCCGCCGATGCCCAAGGCGGTGACCAAGGAGCGCGGCGCGCTCGTCCAGGCCGACCGCGACTGGCTGGCGCTGTCCCCCTTCGTCCTCGTCGCCACCGCCGACGCCGACGGCAACTGCGACGTCTCGCCCAAGGGCGACCCGCCCGGCTTCACGCACGTCATCGACGATCGTACGATCGCGATCCCCGAACGGCCGGGCAACCGCCGCGTCGACGGCTTCCGCAACATCCTGGCCAACCCGCACGTCGGGCTGATCTTCCTCGTTCCCGGCCGCCGCGAGACCCTGCGCGTCAACGGCCGCGCCCGCCTGCTGACCGACGCACCCTGGTTCCCCACCATGGTCGTCGAGGGCCACCGGCCGGTCCTCGCCCTGGTCGTCGACATCGACACCATCTTCTTCCACTGCCAGAAGTCGCTGATGCGCTCGCAGCTGTGGAAGCCCTCGACCTGGACCCCCGACGCCCTGCCGTCCCACGCCAGGATCGTCAAGACCGTCCACGGCGCGGCGGAGACGGTCGAGGAGCTCGAGGCGTACTACGCCGAGGACACCTACGGCCGCCGCCTCTACACCTGAGCCGGCGACGGGACCCGCCCCGCCGGGTGTCAGGTGGTGGCGGCCCGCATGGCCTCGGTGAAGACGGTCTCGCCGTTGGCGTGTTCCTCGCTCTGGGGGCCGTTGCGCAGCTCCATGACGGTGCCGTCGTGGAGGGTGATCGTCCAGCGGAAGCGGAGCTTCGTGGTGCGCTCGGCGGTGGCGATCTCCTCGAACGGGATGAAGCGGCTGCCCGGGGTCGCGGCGAGCTGCCCGGCGTCACCGTCGGTGAGCCAGTGCCGCATACGGTAGCGGGCCATCCCCGTCTTGTACCGCGGCATCCCCGGCATCAGCAGCAGGCCGTGGCTGAGGATGAGCACGTCGGCGCGGGAGCCGTCGACGATGGCCGTGGTGATGCCGGCCAGGATGCCGGCGTGTTCGGTGCCGACCCGGCGGCGGACGTGGCGGGCGGTGGTGACGTCGACGCCGCGGGTGTGCAGCTGCTGGCGGGCGGCGGACACGGTCGCCTGGTCGCAGGCGAGGTCGGCGGCCTCGGACAGGTCGAGCCGGGCACCGGACAGGTCGAGGAGCCGGGCCGGGCCGGTCCAGGAGTGCTGCCAGCGGGCGACGCCCGAGCGGACCGCGGCCAGCCGGAGCAGGGTCGCGAGCGGCGCCGCGAAGCGGGTACGGGCCTCGCGGCGGGTCGCGTCGGGGAAGAGCGGGCCGGCGAGCTCGTCGATGCGGCCGGCGGCGATGAGGTCCAGCACGGCGCCGACGTCCGGCACGGGGTGGCCGACGGCGCGGCTGAACGAGCGCAGCATCGTGTCGGACTGTTCCTGCAGGTCGGCGGTGTGGCTGGCGGTGAGGAACTCGTCCCACGGCAGGACGACCGTGCCGCCGGTCTGCATGGTGCGGGCCTGCAGGGCGCGGCCGGCGGCGCCGAGGTCGGTGACGAGCCCGGCCGCCGGTGTCTGGTCGATGAGGTTCGGCGACTCGGGCGCGGCCATGATGGCGTCGACCCGGACGGACAGCGGCGGGTGCGTGTCCCACCGGTCCGCCGGGCGGGGCACCGTGAACAGCGCGGCACGCAGGGCCGTGACCTCCTCGACGCGGGCCCGCAGCAGCTGCGGGAACCCGCCGAACACGTCGTCGGGCAGGTAGCCGGCGGCGAGGCCGGGTTGGACGACGGAGGTGAGGTAGTGGCTGTACACGTGGTCGAGGACCTCGACCTCGCGCAGCGCGCCCACGGCCTGGACCCGGCCCGCGACGCGGACGGCGGCGAGGTCCGCCTCGAGCTCCTGGCGGCGGCTGACCTTGTTGTGCACGAGCATGAACAGCAGGGCGTAGCCGCGGAAGACCCAGCCGGCGACGTTGCTCGTGCTGATGTGGCCGATCGTGCGGGCGAGGGCGACACGGCCGCGGTAGGAGATCCCGGCGAAGCGGGTGTGCCGGCCGGAGTAGTGGCCGAGCTCGTGCGCGAGGACGAACCGCAGCTGCGCCACGGAGAGCGTCTGCAGCAGCGGCATCCCGATGTACAGGTGGCGGCGGCCGCCGATCAGGCCCATCAGGCGGGCCCGCTCGCTGACGGCGGCGTTGACCTCCGGTACCAGATGGATCTCGTCGGGAGCGCGGGTGCCGACGATCGCGGCCAGCTCCCGCACGGACTGCCAGAGCAGAGGCGCGTTCTGCGGGGTGAGGGCGATGCCCTGCGGGCCGGCGGCGTCGTCGCGCAGCGCCTTCCACGTGCCGTAGCCGACCGCCCACACGGTGCCGATGAAGACGGCGACGCCGATCTTCGTGCCGATGATGCCGGTGGTGATGCTCGCCACCCAGATGGCGAGGGCGAGGCCCGCGGCGAACTGCGCGAGCGCGAGGACGTAGAAGCCCGCGAGCATGACGAGCGACAAGAAGGCACGCGCTGCGACGGCCACCGGTGGTCCTTCCCCGTGTCACCACGGCGATAGCGTCCGCGGCGAACGGGACCCTATAGTTCGCAGGCGATCGACCGCAACGGGGGAAGGAACGTTTCGATGTGGCCATTCCGGCGAAGAGCTGCGACGAAGGTCGAGCGGCTGGAGCTCGACCCCGCGCAGGGCGACCCCGAGGCGACGCGGCTGATCGCGGCGGCGAAGCGGGGCGACTGGCAGGCGGCCGCGGAGACGTTGCGTGACGTCGAGCACCCCGACGTGCGGTACTTCTACTGCCGGACCCTCGGCGAGCACGCCGGCGACGGCGCCTGGCTCGACGAGTGGGTCCGCGCCGAGCCGAAGACGGCCACGCCGCTCACGGTGAAGGGGCTGCACGCGATCGACCTGGCCTGGCAGGCGCGCGGCAACGGCCGGGCCGCGACGGTCAGCGAAGAGGCGTTCAAGGTGTTCTTCCAGCGGTTGAAGGTCGCCGAGGACTGCCTCGACGACGCGACCGACGTCGACGGCGACGACGCCACGCCGTGGGTCGGCCTCGTCACGCTCGGCCGGGCCCGGCAGGTCGGGCTGGACGAGACCCGGCGGCGGTTCGACGAGGCGGTCCGCCGGTATCCGTGGCACCGCGACGCGCACTCGCACATGCTGCAGGCGCTGTGCCGCAAGTGGAGCGGCTCGCACGAGCTGATGCACGACTTCGCCGAGGACGCCGCCGCGCAGGCGCCGGCCGGGTCGCCGCTCGGGGTCCTCGTCGCCGACGCGCACATCGAGCACTGGCTGGACCTGCCCGAGGGCGAGGACGGCGAATACATGCGCAGCCCCGAGGTCGGTGAGCGGCTGCGGCTGGCCGCGGACCGGTCCGTGCGGCACAACCGCTACGAGCGGCGCCCCGGCTGGGCCGCCGCCGACAACGCGTTCGCGATGGCGTTCACGCTCAACGGGGACCGGCCGGCCGCCGCCGAACGCTTCGACGTGCTCGGCGACCGGGTGACCCGCTGGCCGTGGTCCTACCTGGCGACCCCCGACGTCGCGTTCACCAGGGCCCGGCAGACCGCCCGACAGTAGGGTTAAGCCCACTGACCCGGGCCCGCGCCGCCGCCAGAATGGCAGCATGAGGGTGAAGGCGTTCGTGCGCACCGGCGTCCTGGCGATCGGCCGGGTGGCGCTGCTCGGGCTGCTGTCGCCGCCGGTCAAGCTCGCCCTGCTGGTGCTGTCCGTGGTGTCGCTGGCGCTGACCGTGATCGGCCTGGGGCTGGTCCTGGCGCCGCTCGTCGCGATGCTGGTCCGCTCGTACGCGGACCTGCACCGGCGGGCCGCCCGCGCCTGGTCGTGGATCGACGTCCCCAGCCCGTACCGGCCGCTGCCGCCGGGCGCGTTCGTCGGGACGCCGCGGCGGTGGCTGTGGCTGGTCCGCGACCCGGCGACGTGGCGTGACCTGCTGTGGCTGCTCGCCGGGGCGCCCGTCGGGCTGCTGCTCGGCGTCGCCGGGCCGGTGCTGCTCGCCTACGGCCTGGAGGGGTTCCTCGCCATCCCCGTCATCATCGACGCCGCCACCGGCTGGTACGGCTACGGCGTCACCTGGCCGATCTCCGACGCCCTCGACATCCTCAGCGTCCCACCGCAGGGTGCCCTGGTCACCGCCGGTGCCCTGTACGCCGGCCCGTGGCTGCTGTGGGCGATGGCGCACTTCGACCGGCTGCTGCTCGCCCCGACCCGCGGCGCCGCCCTCGCCCGGCGGGTCGACCGGCTCACCGAGACCCGGACGCAGGTCGTCGACGCGCAGGCCGCGGAGCTGCGCCGGATCGAGCGGGACCTGCACGACGGCGCGCAGGCACGGATCGTGTCCCTCGCGATGAGCCTCGGCATGGCCGAGGACCTCGTCGCCCGCGACCCCGCCGCCGCGCAGGCGCTCATCGCGGAGGCGCGGGAGGCGAGCACGCTCGCGCTCGCCGAGCTGCGGCACCTGGTCCGCGGCATCCACCCGCCGGTCCTCGCCGAACGCGGCCTCGACGGCGGCATCCGCGCGCTCGCGCTGACCCTGCCGATCCCGGTGCGGGTGGACGCCGACCTCGACGGCCGGCCCGACGCGCCGGTCGAGGCGTGCGCGTACTTCGCGGTCGCCGAGGCGCTGGCGAACGTGGCGAAGCACGCGCACGCATCGACGGCCTGGGTATCGTTGACGCACCTCGGGGACGCGCTGTACATCACCGTCGGCGACGACGGCACCGGCGGCGCCGCACCGGGCGGTGGCTCCGGGCTGGCCGGTGTCGCGCGCCGTCTGGGAGCCTTCGACGGCAGCCTGCACGTCGACAGTCCCGCGGGCGGTCCCACCGTGCTGACCATGGAGCTGCCGTGCGCGTTGTCATCGCCGAGGACCTCGCCCTCCTCCGCGACGGGCTGATCCGACTCCTCACCTCCTACGGCTTCGAGGTCGTCGCGGCCGTCGACACCGGCGAGGCGCTGCACGAGGCGCTGCTGGCGCACCGGCCGGACGTGGCGGTCGTCGACGTGCGGCTGCCGCCCACCTTCACCGACGAGGGGCTGCGCGCCGCGATCGCCGCGAGGGCCGCGGTGCCGGGCCTGCCGGTGCTGGTGCTCTCCCAGCACGTGGAGCAGCTGTACGCCCGTGAGCTGCTCTCCGACCGCCGCGGCGGCGTCGGGTACCTGCTGAAGGACCGGGTCGCGACGGTCGGCGAGTTCGTCGACGCGGTCCGCCGGGTCGCCGGCGGCGGCACCGCCATGGACCCGGAGGTCGTCTCCCAGCTGCTCGCCCGCAGCACCCCGACGGCGGCGCTCACCCCGCGCGAGCGGGAGACCCTCGGGCTGATGGCGGAGGGCCGGTCCAACGCGGCGATCGCCGCCCGGCTGTTCGTCACCGACAAGGCCGTCGGCAAGCACATCAACAACATCTTCGCCAAGCTCGGCCTGCCCCAGTCGGAGGACGACAACCGCCGGGTCCTCGCGGTCCTCGCGTACCTGAACGCTTGACGGTTCCCTCCGCGGCGGCACCCCCGTGCGTCTGTCCCTGTGAAGGGGGGCACGGTGACGTTCGACGACTTCGTCCGGGGCGAGCTCGACGCGCTGACCCGGTCGGCGTACCTGCTGACCGGTGACCGCCAGGACGCCGAGGACCTCGTGCAGACGGTCCTGGCGAAGCTGGCGGTGCGCTGGCAGCGGATCGGCGACCCGGCCGCGTACGCCCGGCGGGTCCTCTACACGCAGTCGGTCAGCTGGTGGCGGCGGCGCGGGTCACGGGTCCCGGAGACACTGACCGGCGACCCTCCGGAGCGCCCCGCGCCACCCGGCGGCGAGCCGGAGCTGGCGATGGTGATGCGGCACGCCCTGGCCCGGCTGACCCCGAAACAGCGGGCGGTGCTGGTCCTGCGCTTCTACGAGGACTGCACCGAGGCGGAGACCGCGGCACGGCTCGGGGTGCGGGTCGGCACGGTGAAGAGCCAGACCCGGCACGCCCTGGACCGGCTGCGGATCCTGGCCCCCGAACTGACCACGGTCCTGGAGGTGGCGGCATGACCAGGCCGGAGCGCAGCGGAGGTGGCGGCATGACCAGGCCGGAGCGCAGCGGAGGGCTGGGCATCATCAGCGCAGTGTCTGGGTCAGGCCGACGCCGCAGCGCAGCGGAGGTGGCGGCATGACCGGCGTTCGTGAAGGGTTGCGGGCTCTCGCCGAACAGGCACCCCGCGGCACGCTGCCCGACGGGTTCTACAAGACCGTGCGGGCCCGGCACCGGGGCCGGCGGGCGGCGGCGCTCGCGGCGGTGGCGGTCCTGCTCGTCGTCGCCGGCGCCGGCTGGGGCGTCCGCGCCGGCGGTGGTCCGTCCGTGCCGGCCGGCGGCACCGGACCCGGCATCGCGACCGAACTGCCCGTGCCACCCTGGTACACCGGCGGCAGCGGCGATCTCGGGGTCACCGCCGCCGTCTACGGCGGCCCCGCGACGACCGGCGAATGGCAGGAGGGCCGCACCGCCGGCCTCAGCGCCGACGGCGAACGCTGCCGCGTCCTCACCGAACCCGTCTACCGCGTCCCCGGCTCCGAGCTCCTGCTGTCCCCCGACGGGACCCGGATCGCCCGCGACGGCACGGTCACGTCGCTCGTCACCGGCAGGCACACCCGGGTGCCGGGCACGGTGCGGGCCTTCTCACCCGACGGCACCCTCGTCGTGCACCAGGACGGCCCCACCGTCGGGCTCTTCGACCTGGCCCGCCGCACCGACATCACCCGCATCGACGTCGGCGACCGCTGGGTCGTGCCCGGCCTCGGCGCGGCCGTCACCCCCGCCAACGACCTCGTGGCGCTGATGCTCGGCACCACGACGGTGGTGTACGACGTCCGCACCGCCCGCCCGGTGACGACCCTGCCCGCGGACGCCGGTCTGCTGACCGGCCCCGGCGCCTGGCTGCCGGACGGCTCCGCGGTCGCCACCGCGAAACGCCTCGGCACCGGCGACGACTGGTCCATCCTGCTGCACTCCGGCACCCACGGCGGCGCCGTCCCCGGCCACCGGACCGCCCCGGTGACCGACGCCCGCTGGGTGCGCCTCCTCGGCTGGCGCCCCGACGGCACGGCCGTGGCGGTGGCCGGTACACCGGACAACGGCTGGGCACCCGTCGAGGAGATCCTCCAGCAGCCGGGCCCCCACGCGGCACCGGCGTCGGGCGGCGCCCGCGTCGTCGAGGCGACCCCGGAACAGACCCGGACCGTGCTGAGCACCCCGGCCGGCGTCGTCGACCTGGACGTCGCCGCAGACCTCGCCGTCGCCGGCGCCTTCCGCCCGCTCGACGACCCCGGCTACGGCGCCCGGTCGAACCCGGCCGTCTACCTCAGCAGCATGTGCCTCTTCGTCGGCGGCGCCATGCTCGCCGCTGCGCTCCTGCACCGGCGCCGCACAAAATCCCGCAGCGGGTGAAGCGGGGTGGTGCGGGGTAACGGTGGCGGCATGGGTGCGGTGGTGGTCGGGCAGCTGGCCCGCGATCTGGTCATGGTCATGGAGCGGCTGCCTGACGCCGGGGCGTCGGGGGCGGTCCGGGAGCGGCTCGAACAGCTCGGCGGGAAGGGCGCCAACCAGGCTGTCGGTCTGGTCCGGCACGGGGTCGCGACGGCGCTCGTCGCGGTGGCCGGGGACGATCCGGTCGGTGACGCGCTGCTCGCCCGGGCTGCCCTCGACGGTGTCGAGGTGGCGCACGTGGTGCGGCGGGCCGGGACGCCGACCGGGCTGATCGTCGAGGTGCTGGAGGGTGGGGGTCGCTGGCGTTACCTGGAGGACCTCCCGCAGGGGGTGCTGCTCACCGAGGCCGACGTCCGGGCCGCCGCCGATGTGCTGCGGGCGGCTGACGCTGTCCTCGTCCAGCTGCAGCAGCCGCTCGAAGCGGTCCGCGCGGCCGTGGAGCTCGCCGGTGGGCTCACCGTCCTCGACGGTGTGGTCACCGACCGGTCGCTGCTGGCCGGTGCCGACGTGCTGCGCGCCGACGCCCACGAGACGGCGCTCCTGCTCGGGGTCCCGGCGGACGAGCGGGCGATCCTCGACGCCGCGCCCGGGCTGCTGGACGCCGGCCCGCGTCTCCTGGCGTTCGCCCTGGACGAGGGCGGCGACCTGTTCGTCTGGCGGGGCGGCCACGAAACGACGTCCCAGGAAGGTGGCGGGCATGTGACGATCCCGCATCCCGGTGGGCGCGTCGTCGACACGACCGGTGCCGGCGACGCCCTCATTGCCGCGTTGACCGCCGCGCTGCTCGCCGGGGCGGCGCCGGGCGAGGCCGCGCGGGCGGCCGTGGCGGCCGCCGGGAGCGTCGTCGGACACCCCGGCGGCCGGCCGTCGATGGAAGTTTCAGCCTGACCGGCGAGGCCTACGCGCCGCCGGCTGTCAGGGTCACGGTCTGCGGGGCGAAGGACGTGCCGAGGACGTCGACCCCGGCGGTCTTCGCCGCGTCGATGGCCTTCTGCATGTAGTCGTTCGTGTAGGACAGGCCTTCGGGCTTCTTCTTCAGGACCGTGTCGCCGACCTGGTTCTTCGTGGTCATCGAGATCTCGACGGTCTGGTTCCAGGCGGCGTCGTCGATGAGCCCGACGCCCTTCGCGGCCGGCCACACGAGCTTGTTGACCTCGTTCATCTGCCACAGCTGGTGGCTCTTGCCGAGCTTGGAGCCCTTCGCGACGACCATGTCGCGGCATTCCTCGGGCTTGTCGCGGCAGTACGCCCAGCCTTTGATGGTGCCGGTGAGGAACTTGACCGTCTGCTCCTGGTAGGCCTTGTCGCCGAGCTTGTCGGTGTTGGCCCACACGGCGTCCTGCAGCATGGAGGTGCCGACGGTCTTCCAGTCGATGATGGCGAAGTCCTCGGCCTTGTACAGCGCGCCGGTGGCCGGGTTGGTCGCCTCCAGCAGCTGCGCGTACTCGTTGTAGGACATGGCCTGCGCGACGTCGATCTCCTTCTTCAGCAGCGCCTGCATGTCGAACTGCTGCTGCACGAGGGTGACGTCCTTGCCGGGGTCGAGGCCGGCCTTGGTCATGCCGGCGAAGAGCTCGAACTCGTTGCCGAAGCCCCAGTTGCCGACCTTCTTGCCCTTGAAGTCCGCCGGGGACTTGATGTTGCTGCTGGCGAACGCGACCTGGTAGGTGCCGGACCGGGCGAAGATCTGCCCGACGTCGGTGATCCCGGCGCCCTGTTCCCGGGACGCGAGCGCCTTCGGTACCCAGGCGACGGCGTAGTCGGCCTTGCCGGTGGCCAGGACGGTCTGCGGGACGATGTCGACGCCGCCCTCGATGAGCTGCACGTCCAGCCCTTGTTCCTTGTAGAAGCCCTTGTCGACGGCGGCGATGTAGCCGGCGAACTGGGCCTGGAAGAACCACTGCAGCTGCAGCTTCACGGTGGTGAGACCACCGGCACCGGTGGTTGTCGTCGTCGGTGTGTCGGCGGTGCCGCAGCCGGCCAGCAGGAGGCCGGCGACGGTGGCGACACTGATGAGGGACCTGGTTCTTCTCATGGGGGTTCCTCCGGGGAAGCTAGGAACGTGCTTTCCAGGGCGTTGCCAGACGCTCCAGCAGGAGCGTGGTCAGGTAGAAGACGAGGCCGAGGGCGCAGGCGCCGACCACGAACGCCCACGCTCGGGGATACGCGGTGAACGCGGCGGCGGAGGTGATCCGCGCCCCCAGCCCGTCCTGCAGGCCGCCGAAGTACTCGGCGACGACCGCGGCGATGACGGCGAGGGAGGACGCCTGCCGCAGTCCGGTGAACACGTAGGGCAGCGCGCCGGGCAGGCGCACCAGCCGGGCGTAGGTCCAGCTGCCCGCCGCGTAGCTGGCCATCAGCTCGCGGTGGGTCGGGTCGACCTCGCGCAGCCCGCGCAGCGTGTTGACGAAGACCGGGAAGAACACGATGATCCCGGCGACGAGCCGGCGCGGCAGGCTGCTGGTGGAGTCGAACATGTTGTTGAGGATCGGGGCGAGCGCGATGATCGGCAGCGCGTTGACCACGGCGGCGTAGGGCACGGCGACGTCGCTGAGCAGCTTCGACCGGCTGGTGGCGAGCGCGGCGAGGACCGCGACGACGGTGCCGCCGATGAGGCCGACGAGGGCGTTGGCGCCGCTGGCGAGGGCCGCGTCGGCGACGTTGCCGCGCTGCTCGACCAACTGCGCCCAGATCGCCGACGGGGCCGGCAGGATGAACGGCGCGACCCGTCCGGCCTTGACGATCAGCTCCCACAGCGCGAGGCCGAGGACGCCGACCAGCACCGGGGGCAGGACCGACCGGACGTGCCTCATGCCCGCAGCGCCTTGCGCACGGCGGTGACGTGTTCGAAGTAGGCAGGGGACTGCCTGGCCGCCTCGTCGCGGCCGGGCAGGTCGATGTCGACGGTCGCGGTGATCCTGCCGGGCCGCGCGGACATGACGACGACCTTGTCGGACAGGAACACCGCCTCGGAGATCGAGTGCGTGACGAAGACGGTGCTGGTGCCGGTCTTCGCGCAGATCTGCAGCAGCTCGGCCTGCAGCCGCTCCCTCGTCATCTCGTCCAGGGCACCGAACGGCTCGTCCATCAGCAGCAGCGGCGGGTGTACCGCCAGAGCCCGCGCGATCGCGACCCGCTGCTGCATGCCGCCGGACAGCTGGGCCGGGTAGTGGCCCGCGAAGTCGGCGAGACCGACCAGCGCGAGCATCTCCTCCGCCCGGGCCTTCCGCTCGGCCTTGGGCACCTTGCGCAGTTCGAGGGGCAGCTCGACGTTGCGCCGCACGGTGCGCCACTCGAAGAGGCCGGCCTGCTGGAAGGCGATGCCGTACTCCTGGTCGCGGCGGGCCTGCGCGGCCGGTTTCCCGGCGACGGTGACGGTGCCCGAGGTAGGGTCGATGAGGTCGGCGACGAGCCGCAGCAGGGTGCTCTTGCCGCACCCGGACGGCCCGATCAGCGACACGAACTGTCCACTGCCGACGGTGAGGTCCACATCGGACAGTGCGGTCACCTCGTCGGGGCGGCCCGCGTTGAACACCTTGCTGACGCCGGCGATCGACACGGCCGTCATATGACGTTCACCTCCACCCTGCGCCCGGTCCGGCCCGAGAGCTTCGCATCGTCGGCCCAGACCAGGCGACGCCGGTGCCGCATGAGGGGGAGCTCGAGGAGGCTGACGACGCCGGCGACGACGAGGCCGAGGACGGCGGCGCCGAGCATGGCGGTGTAGACCTTCGCGGGGTCAGAGGTGGCCTCCCTGGAGTATTCGATGACGAGCCGGCCGATCCCGCCGCGGGTGCCGGTGGAGATCTCGCCGACGACCGCGCCGACGACGGCGGCGGCACCGGCGAGGCGCAGCGCGGGGAACAGGAACGGCAGCGCGGCGGGCAGCCGCAGCTTGCCGTAGGTGCGCCACCAGCCGGCCGCGTAGCTGCGCATCAGCTCGACCCCGGCGTCCGACGGGGACTGCAGGCCGCGCAGCAGCCCGACGGCGACGGGGAAGAACGCGAGGTAGGCGGCGATGACGGCGACCGTCATCCAGTCCTGCCACGGGTAGGGGCCGAACGACAGCGCCCCGCTCCAGCCCGCGACGAGCGGGGCGAGGGCGACGAGCGGCACGGTCTGCGACAGCACGACGTACGGCAGCAGCCCCCGCTCCACGACCCGGAACCGTTGCATGAGCGTCGCGAGGACGAAGCCGATGGCCGTACCGGCGACGAAACCGACGGCGGTGACCCCCAGCGTGAACAGGCACGCGTCGGACACCACCTGCCAGACGGGCCGCCCGCCGGTGAGCTCCGGCCGGCCGAGCCGCTGCGCGACCGTCCACAGGTGCGGCATCGACAGGTCGTCGGCGCGGGGCAGCACCTTCACGCCGAGGACCGCGGTGCCCTCGGGGTCACCGACCGCCTTGTACCCCTCCCACAACAGGGCGAAGACGACCAGTCCCCCGAGAGCACCGAGGACCTTCCTCATGACAGCGCCGGGATGATCCGCTCGCCGTACGCCCGCAGCGTCGACTCCTTCGCGTCGTGCTGCAGGTACACGGCGAACTGGTCGACACCGAGGTCCTTGAGCTCGGCGAGGCGCTTCAGGTGCTCCTCGACCGGGCCCAGGATGCAGAACCGGTCGATGATCTCGTCGGGCACGAAGTCGGTGTGCGGGTTGCCGGCCCGGCCGTGCTCGGCGTAGTCGTAGCCCTTGCGGCCCTTGATGTAGTCGGTGAGGGCGGTCGGGACGGCGCCGGCGCTGCCGTACCGCTCGACGATGTCGGCGATGTGGTTGCCGACCATCCCGCCGAACCACCGGGTCTGGTCCCGCTGGTGGGCGAGATCGTCGCCGACGTACGCGGGTGCCGCGACGCAGAACTTGATCGCCGCCGGGTCGCGGCCGGCCTTCTCCGCCGCGTCCCGCACCGCCGTGATCATCCACGCGGCGATGTCGGGGTCGGCGAGCTGCAGGATGTACCCGTCGCCGACCTCGCCGGTGAGTGCGAGGGCTTTCGGCCCGTACGCGGCGACCCACACCTCGAGGCGGCTGTCCGGCGCCCACGCGAATTGCAGGTCCCGGTCGCGCAGGTGCACCTGCCGCCCGTTGCCGAGCTCCCGGATCACCTGCACGCATTCGCGCAGCTCGGCGAGGGTCGTCGGCCGGCTGCCGAGGACCCGCACGGCGGAGTCACCGCGGCCGATGCCGCAGACGGTGCGGTTGCCGTACATCTCGTTGAGGGTGGCGAACAGCGACGCGGTCACGGTCCAGTCGCGGGTGCCGGGGTTGGTGACCATCGGCCCCACGACCACCCGTTCGGTGTCGGCGAGGATCTTGCTGTAGATGACGAACGGCTCCTGCCACAGCACGTGCGAGTCGAACGTCCACACGTGGCTGAACCCGGCCGCCTCGGCCTGTTTCGCGAGCTCCACCACCTGCATCGCAGGCGGGTCACACTGGAGCACCACCCCTACGTCCATGCGTCACCTCACCTTGGGGAAGCCCAGGTCGACCTCTGACGTGGCCGGGTCGGGCCAGCGCGAGGTGACGACCTTGCTGCGCGTGTAGAACTGGATGCCTTCGGGCCCGTACATGTGCAGGTCGCCGAAGAGCGAGGACTTCCAGCCGCCGAAGCTGTAGTAGGCCACCGGCACCGGGACGGGCACGTTGACGCCGACCATGCCGCAGACGACGTCGTACTGGAACTGCCGGGCGGCGCCGCCGTCGCGGGTGAAGATGGCGGTGCCGTTGCCGTACTCGTTGTCGTTGACGAGTCGCAGCGCCTCGTCGTAGCTGTCGACGCGGACCACGGACAGGACCGGTCCGAAGATCTCGTCCGTGTACAGCGCCTCGTCGACGCTGACCTTGTCGACGAGCGACGCGCCGAGGAAGAACCCGGGACCGCTGCTGACGGGCGCGTCACGGCCGTCTACGACGACCTCCGCGCTGGTATTGGAGAGGTAGCCGGCGACCTTGTCGCGGTGCTCGCGGGTGATGAGCGGGCCCATCTCCGCGGACGGGTCGCTGGCCGGGCCGACCGCGATCCGGCCGATCCGCTCGCTGATCGCGGCGACCAGGGGGTCGGCGACGGCACCGACGGCGACGACGACCGAGATCGCCATGCACCGTTCGCCGGCCGAGCCGTACCCGGCGGAGACCGCGGCGTCGGCGGCGCTGGCGACGTCGGCGTCGGGCAGGACGACCATGTGGTTCTTCGCCCCGCCGAGCGCCTGGACGCGTTTGCCGGCGCGGGTGCCGGCCTCGTAGACGGCCTTCGCGATCGGGGTGGAGCCGACGAAGCTCAACGCCTGCACGTCGGGGTGGCTCAGCAGCGTCTCCACCGCTTCCCGGTCGCCCTGCACGACGTTGAACACCCCGTCGGGCAGCCCCGCCTGCCGGAGCAGGTCGGCGAGGAGCAGCGAGACGGACGGGTCCTTCTCGCTCGGTTTGAGCACGAACGTGTTGCCGCAGACGAGCGCGTTGGCGAACATCCACATCGGGACCATGGCCGGGAAGTTGAACGGGGTGATCCCGGCGACGACCCCGAGCGGCTGGCGGATCGAGTACACGTCCACGCCGCCGGACGCCTGCTCGCTGTAGCCGCCCTTGAGCAGGTGCGGGGCGCCGGTCGCGAACTCGACGTTCTCCAGGCCGCGGGCGACCTCGCCGCCGGCGTCGGCGACGGTCTTGCCGTGCTCGGCGCTCACCAGGGCGGCGATCTCCTTGCGGTTGGCGTCGACGAGCTCACGGAAGCGGAACATGACCTCGGCGCGGCGGGACAGCGACGCGGCCCGCCATGCGGGGAACGCGGCTTTCGCGCTGGCGACCGCCCTGTTCGTCTCTTCCGCGGTCGCGGCGACGACGTACGCCTGCTGCTCGCCGGTCGCCGGGTCCCAGACCGGCAACTGCCTGCCACTGGTGCCCTCGACGGCGGCACCGTCGAGCCAATGCTTGATCTCACGCATGTGTGTTGCCCTCAGATCAGGTAGTCGGAGAGTCCGCGGCGGACGAACTGCCCATGGCCCTTGGCGCCGTGGTAGGCGCCGCCGGAGACGATGACCCGTCCGCGGGACATGACGGTGTCGACCTTCCCGGCGATCTCGTAGCCTTCCCAGGCGGAGTGGTCCATGTTCATGTGGTGCGTCTCGACGCCGATGCGGGTGCGGGCCGCCGGGTCGTAGAGGACGATGTCCGCGTCGGAGCCGGGCGCGATGATGCCCTTGCGCGGGTACAGGCCGAACATCCGGGCGGGGGTGGTGGCGATCGTCTCGACCCAGCGGGCGAGGCTGAGCTTGCCGTCGACGACGCCCTGGTACAGCAGGTCGACGCGGTGCTCGACGCTGCCGATGCCGTTGGGGATCTTCGAGAAGTCCCCGATGCCGAGCTCCTTCTGGTCCTTGAAGCAGAAGGGGCAGTGGTCGGTGGACACGACCGACAGGTCGTTGGTGCGCAGCCCCTGACACAGGTCGGCGCGGTGCGTCTCGTGCTTGCTGCGCAGCGGCGTCGAGCAGACCCACTTGGCGCCTTCGAAGCCGGGCGCGCCGAGCTGGTCCTCCAGGGTCAGGTACAGGTACTGCGGGCACGTCTCGGCGAACACGTTGCGGCCGAGGTCGCGGGCGGCGGCGACCTGTTCGAGGGCTTTGCTGGCGGACAGGTGCACGATGTACAGCGGGCAGTCGGCGGCGACGCCGGCGAGCCAGATGGCGCGGCTGGTCGCCTCCGCCTCGAGGGCCTCGGGGCGGGTGAGGCCGTGGTGGATCGGGTCGGTCTCGCCGCGTTCCAGGGCCTGCTTCACGAGCACGTCGATGGCGGGGCCGTTCTCCGCGTGCATCATGATCATGGCGCCGTTGTCGCGGGCCTTCTGCATCGCCCGCAGGATCTGGCCGTCGTCGCTGTAGAAGACGCCCGGGTACGCCATGAACAGCTTGAAGCTGGTGATGCCCTCGCCGGTGACGAGGGTGTCCATGGCCTTGAGCGACTCGTCGTCGACGCCGCCGAGGATCATGTGGAAGGCGTAGTCGACGTGGCAGTTCCCGTCGGCCTTGCCGTGCCAGGCGGCGAGGCCGTCCTGGACGACCTCGCCGGTGCGCTGCACGGCGAAGTCGATGATGGTGGTGGTGCCGCCCCACGCGGCGGCGCGGGTGCCGGTGTCGAAGGTGTCGCTGGCGAACGTGCCACCGAACGGCAGCTCCATGTGCGTGTGCGCGTCGACGGCGCCGGGGATGACGTACTTGCCGGTCGCGTCGAGGACCTCGAAGTCGCCCTCCGTCGGCCCCTGCCCGGGTGAGAAGATCGCCGACACCTGCTCGCCGACGACGAGGACGTCCGCCGGATACGCGCCCGTGGGACCGATGACCGTCCCGCCCTTGATGAGGATCACGGCTTCACCAGGTCCTGGTATGCGTCGGGCCGCCGGTCCCGGTAGAACTGCCATCGGTCGCGGACCTCGGCGAGGAGACCCATGTCGAGGTCGCGGACGATCAGCTCCGGGTTGTGCGCGTCGCCGACCTCCCCGACGAACTTCCCCTCCGGGTCGACGAAGTAGGACGTGCCGTAGAAGTCGTTCTCGCCGAGGTCCTCGATGCCGGTGCGGTTGATCGCGCCGATGAAGTACTCGTTGGCCACGGCGCTCGCCGGCTGCTCCAGCTGCCACAGGTACGCCGACAGGCCACGGCTGGTCGCGGACGGGTTGAACACGATCTGCGCGCCGTTGAGGCCGAGCGCCCGCCAGCCCTCCGGGAAGTGCCGGTCGTAGCAGATGTACACGCCGACCTTGCCGACCGCCGTGTCGAAGACGGGATAGCCGAGGTTGCCGGGACGGAAGTAGAACTTCTCCCAGAACCCTTTCACCTGCGGGATGTGGTTCTTGCGGTACTTGCCGAGGTAGCTGCCGTCCGCGTCGAGCACGGCGGCGGTGTTGTACAGCACGCCCGGCTGCTCCTGCTCGTACATCGGCAGCACCATCACCATGCCCAGCTCCGCCGCGATGGCCTGGAAGCGTTCGGTGGTGGGGCCGGGGATGGACTCGGCGTACTCGTAGTAGGCCTTGTCCTGCACCTGGCAGAAGTAGGGTCCGTAGAACAGTTCCTGGAAGCAGATGACCTTCGCACCTTGCGCGGCGGCCTGCCTCGCATAGTCCTCGTGCGCCTTGATCATTGATTCTTTGTCGCCCGTCCAGCTGGTCTGGACGATGGCGGCCCGGATCACGTCTGCCATGGCTGCCCCTCTCTGGGCTTTTGGCGGTGGTGGGCTTCTACGGCTGCGGCTTTGACCTTGTATCAGGTCGGATGCCGTAGGACACTAACGACACAAATCTAGGCGGACAATGGTCCAAGCGTTACAGAATGTTTCGGAGATGTAATTTGCTCGCGCTCATCGCCGGGGCGGTCGACGACCGCAGCGCCCGGGGAATCGCCGCCGCCGTCAGCCGGCTGGTGACCGCCGGGACGCTGCCCGCGGGCGCCCGCCTGCCGACCGTGCGCGACGTCGCACGCGAGCTCGGCATCAGCCCCACCACCGTGTCCGAGGCGTGGCGCAGCCTGGCCCGCGCCGGCGCCATCCAGACCCGCGGCCGCTCCGGCACGTTCGTCGCCACGCCCTCCATGCCCCGGCAGCGGCTGCGGTACGCGCAGCTCGGCGGCCGCGTCGGCGAGCTCGGCTCCGGTCTCGTGCGGGACTACTCGACCGGCGTGCCGGACTACGACCTGCTGCCGTCGCTGACCGACGCGCTGCGCCGCATCGGCGACGCCCGGCTGACCACCAGCTACCTCGACGGCGCGGTCCTGCCCTCGCTGGAGGCGGTCCTCAGGGAGCGCTGGCCGTTCCCGCCCGACCAGATCACCGTCGTCGACGGGGCCATGGACGCCCTCGACCGCATCACCGGCACCGTCGTCCGCTTCGGCGATCACGTCCTGGTGGAGAACCCGGCCTTCCCCCCGATGCTGGACCTGCTCGAAGCGGTCGGCGCCACGGTCGTCGGGGTCGCCATCGACGAGCACGGGATGCGCCCCGACGACCTCGCGGCGGCGCTGCAGAGCTGCGACCCGGTCGCCGTGTACCTGCAGCCCCGCGCCCACAACCCGACCGGCGCCAGCATGACCCAGGCCCGCGCCGACAAGCTCGCCCGCGTCCTGGCCCGCCACCCCGCCGTCACGATCATCGAGGACGACCACGCCGGCGACATCGCGACCGCTCCCCCGGTCAGTCTCGGCCGCCGCCTGCCCGACCGCACCGTGCACGTGCTCAGCTTCTCCAAGAGCCACGGCCCGGACCTGCGCCTCGCCGCGATCGGCGGCCCGGCCGACGTGGTCACCGCCGTCACCGACCGCCGCCTCCTCGGCCCGGGCTGGTCCAGCCGGCTGCTCCAGGCCGTCCTCGTCGAGCTCCTCACCGATCCGTCCACAGTGGACCAGATCGCGCACGCCCGCGACGAGTACAGCCGCCGCCGCACAATGCTGCTGGACGCCCTCGACGCCCGCGGCGTGACCGCCACCGCCGGCGACGGCATCAACCTGTGGATGGCCGTGACCAACCAGCAGGTGGCGATGCTGACCCTCGCCGCGCACGGGATCGCCGTCGCCCCTGGCGCCCCCTTCGAGGTGAGCCACCTCGACAGCGACCACGTCCGCGTCACCGCGGGCCTGGTCCGCGACGGCTTCGACGACCTCGCCGACGTCCTCGCCGAGGCCGCCGGCGCCACCACCCGCGGCAGCGGCCCCCGCACCGCCAACCACCCCCGCGGCTGGCGCTGAAGGCTGCTCTAATGTGCGCATGCTGAGCCTGCCCGAGCCGGGTGCGCCGTTCCACCGCCTCGCCCGCACCGCCGCGCACCGCTGGTGGCGTCCCGTCCTCGGCACGCTCGCCCTGACCGCCGGCGCCTACCTCATCTGGTACCGGCTGCCCGACGCGGACGTCTGGGACGGCTTCGGCGCGACCGCCGGCGCCTGGCTCCGCTGGATGGCGCTGGCGCTGCCGCTCGGGGCGATGGTGCCGCTGGCCGCCCGCTACGCGCAGGCCCGACCGGCCGGGACGCTCACGTCGGTGCTGGGCCGCACCCGCCGGCGCTGGCTCGGCGAGTGCCTGCTGGAGGCGGCGGTGGTGATGACGATGGCGGTGGCCGGGGCCGCGCTGCTGGTGTACGTGACGGCCCGCGGCTACGACATGCGGATCGACTCCGGCCCGTGGGACGTCACCGGCCCGCGGCTGGTCACCTTCCTGCTCTTCGTCACGCCGACCGTGCTGCTGGCCGTCGCCGTGGAGTACGCCTTCCGGGGCTGGCTGCTGCAGGCCGCCGGCGCGTTCGGCGGCGGGCCGTGGCCGGCGGTCGCGATCCAGGCGGTCCTCTAC
Source organism: Dactylosporangium sp. NPDC051087 (assembly GCF_055586325.1). NCBI lineage: Bacteria > Bacillati > Actinomycetota > Actinomycetes > Micromonosporales > Micromonosporaceae > Dactylosporangium > Dactylosporangium sp. NPDC051087. The sequence goes on from NZ_JBVJIJ010000028.1 coordinate 110,227, forward strand.
GGTGCCGCGTTCTACACGGCCGGGCCGTGGGACTTCACCGACGGCGTCCTGCTCGGCGCGGTGCTCGGGTGGCTGGCGGTGCGCACCGGCGGCCTGGAGGCGGGCATCGCCCTGGTGGTGTGCCTGGACCTGGTCGACGTCGCCGGTTCGGCGTTCCGCGACGAGCTCACGGACGGCGGGCCCTACGCCGACCTGCCGTGGCTCGAGTTCGCGCTGAACGCGGTCGTGACCATCGTCTATGCCACGGTCGTCGCCCGGCTCGCCCGCCGCCGCGGCGTCGCCACCGTCACCCCGGGCCCGGCCACCGCGGCGGTGCTGGAGCCCGCCTAGCCGGTGACGGCCTCGACCTGCTCGGCGATGGCGAGCTCCTCGTCCGTGGGCACCACGCACACCGTCACCCGGGCGCCGTCCGGGGAGATGATCGGGGCGTGGGCGGCGTTGCGGGCGGCGTCCACCGAGATGCCCCACATGTCCAGGCCGTCGAGGGCCGCGGCGCGGACCGGGGCGGCGTGCTCGCCCACCCCGGCGGTGAACGCGATCGCGTCGAGCCTGCCCAGCACCGCGTGGTACGCGCCGACGTACTTGCGGACGCGGTGGCAGTACACGTCGAAGGCGAGCGACGCGTCGGGGTCGCCTTCGGCGCGGCGGGACAGGACGGTGCGCATGTCGTTGGCGCCGGCGAGGCCCAGCAGGCCGCCGTGGCGCTGGAGCTGCTCCTCCGCGCCGGCCGCGGACAGGCCGGCGGCGCGGTGCAGGTAGCTCAGCACCGCCGGGTCGACGTCGCCGGAGCGGGTGCCCATGACGAGGCCCTCGAGCGGGGTGAGGCCCATCGACGTCTCGACGCTGCGGCCGCCCCGGATCGCGGTGGCGCTGGCGCCGTTGCCCAGGTGCAGGACGATCATGTTGAGCTCGGCGAGCGGGCGGCCGAGCAGCTCCGCGGCGCGCCGGGACACGATGTCGCACGAGGTGCCGTGGAAGCCGTAGCGGCGGATCCCGTGCCGCGCGGCGAGGTCCTTGTCGAGGGCATACGTGCGGGCGGCGGCGGGCAGCGTCGCGTGGAACGCGGTGTCGAACACGGCCACGTGCGGGACACCGGGCAACGCCGCCCGGGCGGCCTCGATGCCGGCGATGCCGCCCGGGTTGTGCAGCGGCGCGAGCGGCGTCAGCTCGCGCAGCACCGACAGCATCGCGTCGTCGACGACGGCCGGCTCGGTGAACCGGGAGCCGCCGTGCACGACCCGGTGCCCGACGGCGCCGATCCCGGAGGTGCCGGACCCGCTCTCGAGCCCGCCGAGGATCTCCCTGAGCGCGGCCGCGTGGTCCGGCGGCCCGCCCGGCTCGCCGATCCGCTCCACCGCGCCCCGCTCGCCGCCGGCCGGCTCGGCCAGGTCGACGACGCGGAACTTCACCGACGACGAGCCGCTGTTGAGCACGAGGATCATGACAGGCAGACTACTGCTGTGGCACGCATCGTGTACGTGGTCGAGCACGGCCCCGGATCCGGCAAGTCCGCCGTCGCGCTCGGTCTCGCCGAGCTGCTGTCGCGGAAGGTCCCCCGGATCGGGGTGTTCCGGCCGTTCGTCGACGAGGCGGCGGCGGACCCGACGCTGTCGCTGCTGCGGTCGCGGTACCACATCGACATGGACCATCAGGAGCTCTTCGGCGTCACGGCGGCCGAGGCGGCGCAGCTGCTGTCCGCGGGCGACGGTGAGGGGCTCGTCGGGCGGATCGTGGAACGCTTCCGGCCGATCGCCCGCGACCATGACGCGGTGGTGGTCATCGGCAGCGACCTGGACGACGAGCAGTCCCCGACGCTCGCGCTCAACGCCCGCCTCGCCAACGAGTTCGGCGCGGTCGTCGTCGCGGTGGTCAACGGCGCCGACCTGGACGACGACACGGCCGGGTCGGTGGCGCGGCAGGCGTACCACGCCCTCGTCGACCACGACGTGACCGTCGCGGCGGTGGTGGTCAACAAGTCGTCCGTGAAGCCGCCGGAGCTGCCGGTGCCGTGCTACTCGATCCCCAACGTGGCCACGGTCGCGGCGCCGACGGTCGCGGAGGTCGCGGCGGCGCTGGGCGCGAAGGTCCTCAGCTCCGGGCCCGCGTCCCTCGAACGCGACGTGCTCGACTACGTCGTCGGCGCCGCGCAGGTGCCCGCCGTCCTGACCCACCTGACCCCCAACTGCCTGCTGATCACCCCCGGCGACCGGGCCGACCTGCTCGTCGCCGCGGCGGCCGCGCACGCGTCGGGCACCGTGCCGCTCGCCGGGATCGTGCTGACGATCGGGATCGCGCCGGACCCGGCGGCCCTGGCGCTGTTCGAGCGGCTCGACACGGGTCTGGCGGTGCTGTCGGTGCCGACGGCGAGCTACGACACCATCGCGGCGTCGACGCGGATGGAGCACCGGCTCGGGCCGGACAACCCGCGGAAGGTGGCGGCGGCGCTCGGCGCGTTCGAGTCGCACGTGGACACGACGGCGCTCGCGGCGGCGCTGGAGCTGACGGCGTCGCCGCGGGTCACGCCGCTCATGTTCGAGTACGACCTGATCGACCGGGCCCGGGCGGCGCGGCGGCACCTGGTGCTGCCCGAGGGCACCGAGGAGCGGATCCTGCGGGCGGCGGACATCCTGCTGCGGCGGGGTGTCGCGGCGCTGACGCTGCTGGGCGACCCGGCCGTGATCGCCGCGAAGGCACGGGACCTCGGCCTGGACATCTCGGACGCGGCGGTGATCGACCCGGCCGGGTCGCCGCTCCTGGAGCGCTTTGCCCCGATCTATGCGGAATTGCGCTCGCACAAGGGTGTGACGCTGGACCTGGCCCGCGACGTGGTGCGGGACGTCAGCTACTTCGGGACGATGATGGTGCACCTCGGCCTCGCCGACGGCATGGTCTCCGGCGCGACCCACACCACCGCCGCCACGATCCGCCCCGCGTTCGAGATCATCAAGACGGTGCCGGGCCTGGGCGTCGCCTCCAGCGTGTTCTTCATGCTCCTGCCCGACCGTGTCCTGGTGTACGGCGACTGCGCCGTCAACCCGGACCCCGACGCCGAGCAGCTCGCGGACATCGCCCTGTCCTCGGCCACGACCGCCGCCCAGTTCGGGATCGACCCCAGGGTGGCGATGCTGTCCTACTCGACCGGGACGTCCGGCGCCGGCGCCGACGTGACGAAGGTGGCCTCCGCGACCGCGCTCGTCCGCACCCGCCGCCCCGACCTGCCCGTGGAGGGCCCGATCCAGTACGACGCCGCCGTCGACCCCTCGGTCGCCGCCACGAAACTGCCCGGCAGCGCCGTCGCCGGCCAGGCGACCGTCTTCGTCTTCCCCGACCTGAACACCGGCAACAACACCTACAAGGCCGTGCAACGCTCGGCGGGCGCGGTCGCCGTCGGCCCCGTCATGCAGGGCCTGCGCAAGCCCGTCAACGACCTGTCCCGCGGCGCGACGGTCAAGGACATCGTCAACACCGTCGCGATCACCGCCATCCAGGCGCAGGGTTTTCCGCCGGACTCGTCGGGCACGATGGGGGGATGACGGCGAAACTCACCTCGGTGGTGCTCGACACCCCCGACCCGCAGACCCTCGCCCATTTCTACTCCGAGCTGCTCGACCTGCCGGTCACCCGGGTCGACGGCGACTGGGTCGACATCGGCGACGGCACGACGAAGCTCAGCTTCCAGCTCGCGCCCGAGTTCCGGCCGCCATTGTGGCCCGACCCCAACTTCCCCCAGCAGATCCACCTCGACATCCAGGTCGACGACATCGACGCCGCCGAGTCCCAGGTCCTGCGCATGGGCGCGACGCTGCTCTCGACGAAGGAGGCCGGCTTCCGCGTCTACAGCGACCCGTCAGGCCACCCGTTCTGCCTCTGCTACGACTGACCCTGCCGCGACTGACCGACCCGATCGCGGATGATGACCCGGCCGCGACTGACCGACCCGATCGCGGATGACCGGCCCGGCCGCGGCGTTCTGCTTTCCCGAGCGTAACGCCGCTCACCTAATTGACCTTCGAAGCCATCACCCACTGTAGTACCCCCTGGCCCACCGGATCGGCGAGCGTGACGGTACGAGGTGGAACGCCCGCGGACGGTAGTTACAGGTTGGTCAGGGGCTTGGTCGGGCAGCCGTGCTCCTGCTGCCACTTGTCGACGTCGGCGAGCGGGGACTTCGTGGTGCCGGCCTTCCAGGCGTCCAGGTAGGACCACGGCCAGATCACGCCGCGGCGGGTCCACCAGTCGCCGGTCTTCTGGCAGGCCGGGGACAGGCCGAAGTGGATGTGGCAGGCGCCGGCGTCGCCGGTACGGCCGATCTTGGCGACCGGCTGGCCGGCCCTGACCACGGCGCCGGCGTCGATGCCCTGGTCGATCGCGGAGAAGTGGGACATGTAGTAGCGCACGCCGTCGCCGCCGAGGATCGACACGGACAGGCCGCCGCGGGTGGCGCCGTCGTTGACCTTCGCGGTCCACGTGTCGGTGCGGGTGACCTCCAGGACCGTGCCGTCGACGGGTGAGACCGCCGTCAGGCCGCAGGCGGCGATGATGTCGCTCGCCGGATAGTCGTGGTGGGTCCGGGCGTAGGACGCCTTGCCCTGCACCGGGAACGCGTGCTTGACCGACTGCCCGCTCGCGGCGCCCGGCGTGCCCGGCGCGCTGGAGGTGCCCGGCGACGCAGCGCCCGACGCGAGCTGCCGGCCTGGCGACTCGGACGCGTTCGCCGTGGCGGAGACGGTGGACGGAGCAGGGTCGCCGCCACAGCCGGCGGCGCCGAGCGCCACCAGTGCGACGACACCGGCAAGCCTGGTGCGCAGCGCGAACATCGCCCGTCACCCTACGCCCCCGCGGCAACCGCCCGCACCACGGAGGCCCGCGACCACCTTCGGGCTCTGCTGACAGCAGAGGCGCTTGGCCCCGGGCGGGCGGCGATCCCATGGTGGATCGACAAGGTCCGAGCGCGAGGAGAAGACGATGCAGTACGCCACCGGGTTGACCGCGATGCACGCGGGGACGCTCGACGACCAGGTCGCCGCTCAGCTGCTGTACCAGCGCATCATCGTCCTCGGCACGGAGGTCGACGATCAGGTCGCCAACCGGCTGTGCGGGCAGTTGCTGCTGCTGTCGGCGGAGGACCCGCGCAGCGACATCAGCCTGTACATCAACTCGCCGGGCGGCTCGGTGAGCGCGGGGCTGGCGATCTACGACACGATGCGGCTGATCCCCAACGACGTGAGCACGCTCGCGATGGGCCTGGCCGGCAGCATGGGGCAGTTCCTGCTGTCCGGCGGGGCACCCGGGAAGCGGTTCAGCCTGCCGCACGCGCAGATCCTGATGCACCAGGGGTCGGCGGGGTTCGGCGGCACCGCGGCCGACGTCGAGATCTACGCCGAGCAGCTGGAGCGGGTCGGCGCCACGCTCATCAGGTTGATCGCCGAGCACAGCGGGCAGCCGGTGGAGACGGTGGAGCGGGACAGCCGCCGGGACCGCTGGTTCACCGCGCAGGAGGCGCTGGACTACGGCCTCATCGACCGCATCCTCGAAGAGGTCGCCGATGTACGGCCCGCGGTCGCCCAGCGCATGGCGGGGCTGGGCGCATGAGCGGCCCGGAACGCAGCGGAGAAATCGCTCATCAGGATGACAGGTCGAGCTCGGGCCGGCGCCGGAGCGCAGCGGAGGGGACGGCATGAGCCAGTACACGATTCCGACGGTGGTGGAGAAGACCCCGAACGGCGAGCGGGCGTACGACATCTACTCGCGGCTGCTCTCGGAGCGGATCATCTTCATCGGCACCGAGATCGACGACGGCGTCGCCAACGTGGTCATCGCGCAGCTCATCCACCTGGAGTCCGACAGCGAGCGGGAGATCGGGCTGTACATCAACTCGCCGGGCGGCTCGTTCAGCGCGCTCACCGCGATCTACGACACGATGCAGTTCGTGCGGTGTGACATCTCGACGATCTGTGTCGGGCAGGCGGCGTCCGCGGCGGCGGTGCTGCTCGCGGCCGGCACCCCGGGCCGGCGGTCGGTGCTGCGGCACGCGAAGGTGACCCTGCACCAGCCGTCCAGCCAGGCCCGGGGCACCCTGCCCGACCTGGCGGTGCAGGCCAGGGAGGTGGCCAAGGTCCGGGCCGAGATGAACGAGATCCTCAGCGAGCACACCGGGCAGCCGGTGGACAAGATCCGGGCCGACACGGACCGGAGCATGACGTTGTCGGCGGCCGGCGCCGTCGCCTACGGCATCGCCGACCAGGTCGTCACCAACCGCGCGGCCCGCCCGCTGCAGCACGCCCTGGCAGCCTGACGCACAAAGTCCCGACGCGCCGCAAAGTCCCGACGCGCAAAGCCCGACGCGCAGAAGGCCCGACGCGCCGCAAAGACCCGACGCGCAAAGCCCGACGCGCAGAAGGCCCGACGCGCAAAAGCGCAAAAGACCCGACGCGCAAAGCGCGAAGGCCCGCGTCAGGCGGCGAGCAGCACGACCCCGCCGGGCCGCTGCGCGGGACGGCCGGGTGCCATCGGGGCGGTGCCGAGCAGCGGACGGAGGCGGATGACGGGGGCGCGGTCGTCGAGCAGGTCGCGCCCCACCTCGGCGAGCAGGTCGGCGAGGTCGATGCGCAGCGCGTCGCACACCGCGGCGAGCACCTCGGAGCTGGCCTCCTTGCGGCCGCGCTCCACCTCCGACAGGTAGGGCATCGACACGCACGCGTCCGCGGCGACCTCGGCGAGGGTGCGTCCCTGCGCGAGACGGTGCCGGCGCAGGACGTCACCGACGAGGGCGCGCAGCAGCGGCCGGGTGCGCCGCCCGCCGGGCCCGAGGTGTGCCACGTCCGCCACGTGGGTCACCATACCCACGCCCGGCGGTCCGCCAGAACCGTCCCGGCGCCCGTTCCGCCGCAGGCGTAACGGGGTCTAGACGGGCGCGGGCAGGATGGCGATCAGCTGGGTCGGGGGTTCCAGGGCGTCGACGAGCGTGTCGCCCTCCAGCCACAGCCCGCCGGCGCGGCAGACCAGCGCGGCCGCGGCCTCGACCGGGCAGGGCAGGAGGGCACCGCAGGCGCCGCAGCGGGCCGGGTCGTCGGGGTCGCGTTCGAGGTGCCGGGTCTGGAGCTCCGCGGCGGTGGTGACGAGGACGCTGTCAGGGTCGAGGTGCAACATGCCGATGATGGTGCCGCCGGTACCGGCGCCGGCCGTTGTCACAAATCGGGTGAAAGACCTGCGGGTGGTGGATCACCCGGCGGGGTTCAGTGGGTCGGCTTGCCGGTCCCGGCGCACTGGCCGGAGGCACCGTCCGCGTGGTGCGAGGGGGCCGGGGCGCCGGCGTTGACGTGGACCTTCGCGTCGCAGACCGGGCAACGGCTGGTGGCTTCGGACGACATGGCGGGCACCCTTTCGGCAGGAAGGACCGGACGAGGGTCTGATTCCCCTCGTCCGGCCCGTTCGAACATGCCGGCGCCGGCGGGTCAGCCGCTGACGAGCACCAGCATCTGCTGGATCTGCTGGGTGCGGGACAGCTCGATGCGCTGCGCGAACTGCTTGACGGTCGTGTTCTGGCCGTTGGTCTTCAGCTGCTGCGCCATCTCGACCGCGTTGTGCTGGTGGGCGATGAGCAGGTTGAGGAACTTCATCTCGAAGTCGGCGCCGGACGCGTCGCGCAGGGCCTGCAGCTGCTCCTCGCCGGTGGCCGCCTGGCCGCCGTGCGCGGCGTGGCTGCTGTGGTCGTCACTGCCGGTGGCCTGCACGTTCCAGCCGGTGAGCCAGCCGGTCATCCGGTCGACCTCTTCGGCCTCGGTAACGTCGATGGCGCCGGCGAGGTTGACGACGTCCTCGCGGACGCCTTTGGCCTTGCCGAGCTTCAGCATCTCCAGGCCCTGCCGCTGGTGGCCGATCATCATCTGCAGGAACAGCACGTCGTAGGCGTTGTGCGGGCCCTCGGCGACGGCCGCGACGCCCTGCGGGACGGCGGGGGCGGCCGGGGCGTTGACGTCCTTGCAGCCGGTGAGCAGCAGCGCCGAGGCGACGAAGGCGGCGAGCAGGACGCGGGTCACGGCGGTCACACCGGCAGCCAGAGGGCGAGGGTGTAGATCGGCTCCCACGTGTAGATCGACGTGTGGGCCTGGCGGCACTGGTACTTGCGGCCGTCGTACGTGACCGTGTCACCGACCCGGTAGGTGACGCCGGCGGCCCAGGCGGCCCCGCTCGGCGCGGGCGGCTTCGTGGTGGTCGGCGCCTTGGTCGGCGTCGTGGTCGGCGTCTTCGAGGCGGTGGCGGTCGGCTTCGGCGACGAGGTGCCGGTCGCGGTCGGCTTCGGCGAGGCGGTGGCCGTGGCGGTCGGCGTCGGGGTCGACCCGCCGCCGCTGCCGATCTGCAGGTCGACGCAGTTGTAGAAGGCGTTGACCGTGTCCGCGATGTTCCACACCGCGAGGACCGTCTGCCGCCCGGAGTACCCGGCGAGGCTCACCTGGTGCGACACGGTCGCGTTCGGCTGCTTGCCGCCGTCGTTGAACTGCGCGATGCGGGTGTTGCCGATGAAGTAGTCCCAGGTGCTGGTGGAGTGCCGGGCGGTCAGGACCCAGTTGAACGTGACCGACGAGCCGACGGACGTGGCCGGCCAGTTGCGGCTGTTGTCGTTGAGGACCGCGAACTCGGGCTTCCCCGCGTTGCAGTTCTTCTGCCCCTTCGGCCCTTCGACGCTCTGCGGCTCGTACTGGATGGGCCCGCAGTCGGCGACCTTCTTCTGCGCGCACAGCGCCTGCCGGCTGGGCGGGGACGACACGTATCCGTGCGCGGACGCGGGCGAGCCGAACCACAGGGTCCCGGCCGTCGCGCCCAGGGCAACCAGCGGATAGAGCACGGATCTACGCATTGGGAAACTACCTTCCACACCATTGTTCGCGGGTGTGGAAAACGTATCTGAGCTGCGCTTAACGAGCCCTTCTGCGATTTGCAAATCTCGCCTAACGCGTATTTATGGCGGCTTTAAGCGAGGTGTCCTGGACGAGCCCGAAGCCGGTCGCGGGCCGCCCGGCGACGACGTCGAGGAGCCAGTCGGCGGCGACCCGTGCCCGGTTCCCCGGCAGCGAGATCAGGTGGTACGCGCGGGTGACCGCCTTGGCCGGTACCCCCGACAGCGGGATCCGCAGCGGGTTCGCCGCCGCGTCCCGGCCGCCGAGGTCGACGAGGAAGCCGAGGTCGTTGTGCTTGTACCGGCGCCGCCGCCCGATCCCGAACGACGCGACCACGTTGTGCGCGGCGAGCTCCCCCTGCCGCACGGCGTGCTGGGCGGTCATCGGGGTCAGCCGGCCGGGCCGGGTCAGGTCGGGCACGGCGGCGGCGTCGCCGCAGGCGAACAGGTCCGGGTACCCGGGCACCGTCAGGTACTCGTCGACGACCAGCCGGCCCTGCTCGGTGCGCAGGCCCAGGTCCTCGACGAGGGGGTCGGGCCGCACGCCGACGCACCAGACGAGTGTCCGGGTGGGCAGGACCCGGCCGTCGGTGAGCCGCACCTGGTCGTCGAGGGCTTCCGCGACGGTACAGCCGGTGAGGACCTCGACACCGCGGGCGCGCAGCACCCGGTCGGCGGTGCGGGACAGCCGCGGCGACAGCTCCGGCAGGACCCGCGGCGCGGTGTCCAGCAGCAGCCAGCGGACCTGTTCCCCGGCGAGCGAGGGCTGGTGGCGCAGCAGCTCGGCGACCGCCAGGCGGCCGTGCGCGGCGACCTCCGTGCCGGTGTACCCGGCGCCGACGACCACGAACGTCAGCCGGGCCGCGCGCTCCGCCGGGTCGCCGGTCGCGGCGGCCAGTTCGACCTGCCGGATCAGGTGGTCGCGCAGGTACAGCGCCTCCGGGATGCCGCGGAAGCCGTGCGCGTGCTCGGCGATCCCGGGGACCGGCAGGAGCTTGTTGACGCTGCCGGCGGCCAGGACGAGCCGGTCGTACCGCAGGACCCCGGCGCGGCCCTCGGGGTCGTGGTGGCGGACCTCGCGCCGCTCCGGGTCGACGTGCGTCGCCTCGCCGAGCACGACCCGCACCCCCGGCAGCGACGCGGGCAGCGACACCGCCACCCGGCGCGGCTCCAGGACCCCGGACGCGACCTCCGGCAGCAGCGGCAGGTACAGGAAGTAGTCGGTCGGGTTGAGCAGCGTGATCCGTGCCCGGCCGCGGGACGTCCGGGCCAGCCTGCGGGCGGCGCGGAACCCCGCGAACCCGCCGCCGACCACCACGATGTGCGGTGCCATCCGTGCCTCCTGTGCAGGTCCGTCATGAGCGTCACATCGCGATACCCGTCTGGACCCGGCCCACGCCCGCCGCGCATGATCCCTTCCATGCTCACCGTCGTGCTGCGGACCGCACAGGTCGCCAGGGTCCTCGCCGCCAGCACGATCGGCCGGTTGCCGCTCGGCGCGGCGCCCGTCGCGCTGCTGCTCTTCGCCCGCGAGACCCTGTCGATCGGCGCGGCCGGGGCGCTCGTCGGCGTGTACACCGCCGGGCTCGCGGTCGGCGGCCCGGTCCTCGCCCGGGTCGCGGACCGGCTCCGGCAGCCGCCCGTCATGCTGGCCGGCGCCGCCGTGTCGACCGCCGGGTTCGTGCTCCTCGCCTCCGGCGTGCCGCTGTGGGCGGGTCTGCTGGCCGCGCTCGTCGCCGGGCTCGGCGCCCCGCCCTTCGAGGCCGGGCTGCGGGTGCTGTGGCGGTCGCTGCTCGACGAGGAGCAGGTGCCGACGGCGTACACGCTGGACATCGCGGTGCAGGAGCTCATCTTCATCTTCGGCCCGCTGGTGGCGGGCGTGTCCGTCGCGGCCGGTGGCCCCGTCGCGGGCCTCTACGTGACCGCCGCCCTGCAGCTGCTCGGGACCGTCTGGTTCGTCACCACCCCGGTCGTGCGGGGCTGGCGCGGTGAGCACGCCGAGCGGCACTGGGCCGGTGCGTTGCGCTCCGGGCGGCTGCGGCTGCTGCTGGTCGCGGTCGTCCTCGTCGGTACGGGGGTCGGCAGCCTCCCCGTCGCCGTCATCGACTACGCGGAGTCCGTCGGCAGCCGCGGCTGGTCGAGCTGGATCCTGGCCGCCCAGGCGACCGGCGCTCTCATCGGCGGTCTCGTCAACACCAGGGTCAAGGTCGACGGGCGCCGGCTGCCGGTGCTCGCCCTGTGCCTGGGCCTCGGCTACGCCCCGCTGCTGCTGACCCCGTCGTCGCCGGTCCTGCTGCTGCTCCTCGCCGTCGTCTCGGGCCTGTTCCTGCCGCCGTTCCTGGCCGCCACGTTCGTCACCGTCGACCGGATCGCCCCGCCCGGCACCGCGGCGGAGGCGTTCGCCTGGGTGGCGACCGCGTTCTCGGTCGGCGCGGCCACCGGCGCGGCGGTCGACGGCGCGATCCTCGACGCCACGGCGGGCCCGCGGATCGGTTTCCTGCTGGCGCCGCTGGTCATCGCGCTCGCCGCCCCGCTGCTGCTGCCGCTGGCCCGGCACGTGCGGTCGACGCTGAGCTGAGCTATGACACGTTCGGGCGGAGAGCACCTGATTTGTCCGAAATAGCCGGAACATCGGGTTTACTGGTTAGTGTCGAAAGCAGCGCGGCGGCCACCGGCAAGAACAACGGGGGACGGGGGACGTCGCGGTAGCGGCGGGTCCGGGGCGGCAATGGCGCCACCCGGGCCCGTTCGACATTTCGCGTACAGTTCCGGGGTGACTCCGCACGACCCCACCCTCGTCTCTGACCCCGCGGCCACCGCCGGCGCGCCCACCCCGAGGGGTGACCAGCCCTCCGCCGCCGACGACCTGAGCGGCGCCTTCGACGGCGCCCGGGCGTCCGACGCCGGCACCCCCGCCCAGGCGGCCGCCCCCGCCGCGGGCGGCGCCGCCCCGGCCACGAGCAGCGCCACGGACGCCACAGGGGCCACGGACGGGGCGGTCGACGGGCCGCACGCCGGGGTCGACAGCGAGGGCGTGCCGTTCGGGCCGGGCGTCGACCCCGAGCGGCTCGCGATCTGCCTGGCGGTCTTCGACGAGCTGTCGGACCTCCCGCCCGAGCACCCCGACGTGCAGCGGGTCCGCAGGGCGACGTCACATCTGTACAAGAGCGTCAAACGGCAGCGGCGCAGCGACCGGCGGGCGGCGATCACCGAGGCCGACCGGATCGTCACGGCGGCGACCGCGACCGGCGCGCCGGGGCGCATCGACGACGAGACGCAGGGCATCGCCCTCGTCTCGCCCACGATCGGGGCCAGCGCCGGGCGGCTGCTGCGGGCCAGGTCCTGCTACACGTGCAAGGAGCGCTACGTCGACGTCGACGCGTTCTACCACCAGCTGTGCCCGGCGTGCGCGACGCTCAACCGGCAGCGGCGGGACGCCCGGACGGACCTGACCGGGCGGCGGGCGCTGCTGACCGGCGGCCGGGCGAAGATCGGCATGTACATCGCGCTGCGGCTGCTGCGCGACGGGGCGCACACGACGATCACGACGAGGTTCCCGAACGACGCGGTGCGCCGGTTCGCGGCGATGCCGGACAGCGCGGACTGGCTGCACCGGCTGCGGATCATCGGCATCGACCTGCGCGACCCGGCGCAGGTCGTCGCGCTCGCCGACGACGTCGCCGCGCACGGCACCCTCGACATCCTCATCAACAACGCGGCGCAGACGGTGAAGCGGGCCGCGGGCTCGTACTCGCACCTGGTCGCCGCCGAGTCGGTCCCGGTGGAGCTTCCCGGGCCGATGCCCGAGATGATGACGTTCCACAAGGCGGACCCGCACGCGGAGCTGACCCTGGAGGCCGGCCCGGCGGCGATCATCCCACCGCACGCGCTCGCCGCCCTCGCGCTGACCACCGGCTCCGCGACGCCGGAGCGGATCGCGGCGCTGACCGCGATCGACGCCGGCGGGCTGGTGCCGGACCTCGCGTCGATCAACAGCTGGACCCAGCGGGTGCACGAGGTCGACCCGCTGGAGCTGCTGGAGGTCCAGCTGTGCAACGTGACCGCGCCGTTCATCCTGGTCAGCCGGCTCCGGCCGGCGCTCGCGGCGGCACCCGCGCGGCGCAAGTACGTGGTGAACGTGTCGGCGATGGAGGGCCAGTTCAGCCGCCGGTACAAGGGACCCGGCCACCCGCACACGAACATGGCGAAGGCCGCGCTGAACATGCTGACCCGCACCAGCGCGGAGGAGATGCTCACCGAGGGCATCCTGATGACCGCCGTGGACACCGGCTGGATCACCGACGAGCGCCCGCACCCGACGAAGATGCGGCTGCACGAGGAGGGCTTCCACGCCCCGCTCGACCTGACCGACGGCGCGGCACGGGTGTACGACCCGATCGTGCGCGGCGAGCAGGGCGAGGACCTCTACGGCTGCTTCCTGAAGGACTACAACCCGTCGGCGTGGTGAGCGCCGTGGACCGGCTTCAGCGCAGCTGGTAGGACAGCGTGAACTTGCCGACCTGCACCTCGTCGCCGTCCTTCAGCGTGGCGCTCTTGACCCGCTCACCGTTGACATAGGTGCCGTTGAGGCTGCCCATGTCCAGGGTGGAGTAGCCGAAGCCGCTCGGGTTGCGGTGGAACTCGACGTGCTTGCGCGACACCGTGTTGTCGTCGAGGACGATCTGGTTGGCGGAGTCGCGGCCGCAGCTGCAGATCTCGCCGTCGAGCGCGAACTCCGCGCCCGCCTCGGCGCCCCTGCGGATGAGCAGCGTCGCCCGGCCGGACGGCAGCTTCTCCATGTGCGCGGTCAGGTCGAGGGGCTGGGTGGCGCCCTCGGGCGCGGCGACGGACGCCTGCTGCAGCAGCTCCTCGCTGGTCACGATCGGCACCCGCCAGTGGCGGGCGAGCGCGATCGCCTCCAGGGGCGCGGCCGGGACGCGGATGCCGTCGCCGAGCACGAGCTGGAACGGGCCCTGCGCGGCGACGACCTCGATCGCGCGCAGCGGGGCGCGCAGCGCGGTCAGCGCCCGCTGGAACAGCTCGGCGCTGACCGGCTCGACCATGTCACGCGGGCCACCCTCGACCGCGAACTGCAGGTGGCGGCCGGTCTGCTCGTCCTTCAGCAGCACCATCGGACGGCTCTGCCAGGTCTGAGCCCGCACACCAACGACGACGAGCTCTCGCATGCCCGGCCTCCCGTGTCCGACGGTCAACTGTGATGTGCCGCTAACGGTACCGGTCGGGTGCTTGCTTTCAGAAATGCCAGCCCCGGCGTTCCGTCGCCTGGCGCACCCAGCCCTCGACCTCGGCGGGCCAGTGGACCCCCGCGGCCTGGGCGTGACCGACCTGGAAGCGGCTGATCTGGTCGTGGCCCTCGGTGATGAAGCCGCCACGCTTGTCGAACTCGAGGATCACCGTCGTGCCGTGCGGGTCGGTGACGAAGGTGATCTCGACCTCGTTGATGCGGCTCGAGTACTGGTGCGCGGCGTAGAACTCGATCTCCTGGTAGAACGGCAGCGTCTGGTGCACCCCGTGGATGCGGCCACGCTCCAGGTCGGCGCCCTTGAAGCGGAAGCCGAGCTGGTTGAACGCGTCGAGGATCGCGCCCTGCACCGGCAGCGGGTGCACGTTGATCGGGTCCAGGTCGCCCTTGTCGAGCGCCCGGGCGACCTCGAGCTCGGTGCGCACGCCCATGGTCATGCCGTGCAGGCGCTGCCCGTACATGTGCGTGATCGGGGTCTCCCACGGCACCGGCAGCTGGAAGGGCACCGCGTGCTGCTGGCCGGGTCCGAGACGGAACCCACCGGTCAGCTGCTGGCGCTGGAACTCGACCGTCGCGTCATATTCGCTGTCGGCGCCCTCGACCTCGACGCGCGTCTGCAGCGCGACGTTGATCCGCTCGACCTCGACCTCGTGGTCGCCGCCGGCGAACCGGACCTGGCCCTGCACATATCCGCCCGGCTGCACGTCCGGACTGTCCAGGACGGTGTCCACGGTCGGACCACCCACACCGAACGCACGCTTCAGGCTCTTGAAGACCATTCGCGGAGACTAACACGCGACACTGTAGGGTTGGCTGATGTCCAGACTGCTGCGGATCGGGGAGCTGGCGCACCTCGCGGGCGTGTCCACCCGCACCGTGGATTTCTACACGGGACTCGGCCTGATCGAGCCGGCCGAGCGCACCGCGGGCAACTTCCGGCTCTACAGCTCCGACTGCGCGGACCGCATCGCCGCGATCAAGGCCCTGGAGGCCAACGGGGTCAGCCTGGCCGACATGGCCGGCGCCCTGGGCCAGGGCGCCGGCGACCTGCCCGGGCAGCTGTCGCAGCTGCAGATCGACCTCGACACGCTGCGGGAGGCGGCCGCGCACTCCGGCCCGGCCGCACACCAGCTGCTGCTCGCCCTGACCGCCCGGCTGCAGTCGCTGATCACCACCGCCATCGAGGTCACGGGCAGCCTGCCCCCCATGTGACGCGGGGTCAGACCCGGATCAGCTCCGCCACCCGTACACCGTGGGCCGCCGCCTGCTCGTGGCCCTGCCGCAGCGACTGGGCGGCCAGGCCGCGCAGCGGCTCCATCGCGGGCGTGACGTCGGCGAGGGTCAGCTCCGCCTCGGCGACGTGCAGGTCCAGGCCCCACACCTCGCCGAACACGCGGCGCAGGTAGGGCGTGACGTGGTCCCAGCCCTCCTTCGGGGTGCCCGGCCCGTAGCCACCGCCGCGGCTCAGCGCGAGGACGGCGGGCTTGCCGGCCAGGGGCTGGTCGCCGTGCAGGCCCAGCCTGGGGTGCAGCACGATCAGGTCGATCCAGTTCTTGACCTGCGCGGGCAGGTTCCAGTTGTACAGCGGCACCGCGAAGAGGAACGCGTCGGCGGCGAGCAGCTCGGCGCCGAGCCGGTCCACGAGCTCGCGGGCCTCGTCGGCGGGCGGCGCGCCCGGGTCGACGGCGGCCCGGGCCAGGCTGCTCCACGCGTCGGCCGGCAGCGGCTGGACGCCCAGGTCGCGGCGGGTCACGACGGCGTCGTGGTGCTCGGCGAGCCAGGCCTGCTCGGCGGTGTCCGCGAGCGCGCGGCTGACCGATCCGGTGGTGCGGATGCTGGCGTCGAGACGGAACAGGTGCATGGAACTGACCCCCACTGAAGTTCGGCTGTCTTGAAGATAGTCTGCACAGCAGAACATCTTCCCGCAAGAGCGAGTGAGCTGCTTATCATTGCTGCATGACGCAGGCGCCGGAGGTTCGCGACGAGCTCCAGTCGGACCTCGGCTGGGCGCTCGGCGTCATGCTGCGGGCCTATGCGAAGGGCGCCGCGCACGTCATCGCCGGCGTCCCCGGCGGACCCCGCGGCTATCAGGTGCTCGCCGCCGCCGCGTCCGGCGCCGAGGGCACCCAGCTCGCCCTGGCCAACAAGCTCGGCGTCGACCGCACCGTCATGACCTACCTGCTCGACGACCTGGAGGAGGCCGGCCTCATCGAGCGCCGCCCCGACCCCGCCGACCGCCGCGCCCGGCGGATCGTCGCCACCGACGCGGGCCGCGCCACCATGTGTGAGCTGCAGGGCAAGCTCGCGCACGTCGAGACCCGGATGCTCAGCGCCCTGGACGAGCCCGAGCGCGAGTTGTTCCGCGCACTGCTGCGCAAGGCCGCCACCCGGGTCGACGAGCACGACCCCCTCGCCGACGCGTGCAGCGTCGTCGACCAGTTCGCCCCCGACACCCCGCCCACCGCCCGCGCCCGCCGCCGCAAGCCGCAGAGTTAGGTGAGGATTAGGTTTCGGGCGGTTCTGGCAACGTTCCGGTCTCATCAGCGCGTTTGAGCTCGTGAGGTCGGCATACTTGGTGCGGACCACCGGTCGAGCAGTGAGGAACGTCGGGTCGCGATGATGGTGCAACGCCGGTATCGGCTCGAGCGGCTGATCGGCGCGGGCTCCACCAGCGAGGTCTGGCAGGGCCACGACGAGCTCCTGCGCCGTCCGGTCGCGGTCCGCCTGCTCCGCGCCGACCGCGCCTTCCTGGCCGAGGTGTTCCTCGCCGAGGGCCGCGCCGCCGCCCGGCTCACCCACGCAGGAGTCGCCGCCGTCTACGACGTCGGGACCGTCGAGCTGCCCGAGCGCGGCGACGTGCCCTACGTCGTCATGGAGTACATCGACGGCCCGACCATCGCCGACCGGCTCCTCGACGGCCCGCTCACCGCCGACGAGGCCGCCCAGGCCGGCGCGGAGGTCGGCGCCGCCCTCGCCCACGCGCACGGCCAATGGGTCACGCACGGCGCGCTCACCGCCGCGAAGGTCGCGCTCACCGACGTCGGCGCCAAGGTGTTCGGCTTCACCGACCGCCGCGGCGACGACCCGCACGACGTCAGCCTCGACGTGTACGCGCTGGGCGAGCTCCTCGGGTCCGCCCTGACGGTGGCGGACCTGCCCGACGACCTGGCCGCCGCCATCGGCCGGTGCCTGGACCCCGACCCGGTGCTGCGGCCCAGCAGCGACGAGGCGGCCCTGGCGTTCGCGAGGATCGCCGGCACCAGGGTGGACCTGCCCGCCTGGTACACGATGTCGGCCGGCGACACCGCGGCCGGACCGGCCCCGCTGACGCCCGCGCGGCGGGCCTCGGCGCTGCGGTTCTCCGTGCTGCCGTTGTCGGTCCGCCGCCCGTCGGCGCTGCCCCGGGCGTTCCCCGCGGTCCGCCTGCGCCGCGACCCCGCCACCCCGCGCCCGCCGGCCGCGCCCCGGCCCGCCGGCGCGCACACCCGGACCGTCCTGGCCCGGCTGCCGTTCGGGGCGCAGTCCCGCTCGTCCGCGCACCTCAACGACGTGACCCTGGTCGATCTGCGGTCCTCCCGCACCGCCCGCGGGCCGGCCCCCGCGGCGGCTCCCGGGCACGGGCGGCGCTGGGCGATCCGGGCCGCGGTCGGGACGGTCGTCGCCGGGATCGTGTCGTTCGCCGCGGTCGCCGTGCTCGGCCAGCCGCAGGCGGAGGGGCGGCCCCCGTCGAGCGGGACGCTGCAGACCGCCACCGCCGGCGCGAGCCCCGCCCCCGCCGTCACGACCCAGGTCCCGGCGCCGCCCCCGCCTGCGACGTCGGCGGCCCCGCACACCCAGCCGGCGACCAGGCCCCCGTCGACCCGGCCGGGCACCACCCGCCCGTCGACGTCCGCGCCGGCCGGCGCGTCCCCGTCCGCGTCGGCCTCCGCTTCGCCGTCGGCGTCCGAGTCACCGTCCGAATCGCCGTCGCCGTCGGTCTCCCCGTCGGAGTCGGCGACCGTCTCCCCTGCCGCGTCCCCGGAGCCCTCCCCCGCCGAGTGACCGCTCCGGACTCCAGGGACAGGTCCCGGAGCCCTTCAAGCGGCCGCTACGGGCCCGGGACCGGTGCCGGCCGTGTCCCGGAGCCGTCGGATGACCACCGCGGAGCCCCTGGACAGGCCGCGCCCCGAAGCCCCGCCGAGTGACCGCCGACCCGGCCGCCTCCCGGAGCCCACCGAGCGACCACTACGGCACCCCGGCCGCCGCACGGCCGTCACGAGGTCCAGGACGGGTCCCGGCCCCGTCCCCGAGCCGCCGAGAGCCGCCGAGCGACCGCTACGGGGTCCAGGACGGGTCCCGGCCGCTCAGGGCCAGGGCGCGGGCCAGGGGCGGCGCGGACGCCGGGACCCGGACCTCCGCGGCGTACACGCCCATCTCCCGGCCCATGGCGGCGGAGCGGGCGACCTCGTCGTACACCCGCAGCAGCACGGCATCGTCGAAGTGCGGCTCGACGCCGGTGGCGCGGGCGAGGTCCCAGCCGTGCAGCACCAGCTCGCCGAGCACCATGCCGCCGACGAGGCCGGCGGGCAGCTCCGTGGGCCCGCCCATCCGCGTGACGCCCTCCCACGCCCCGGGCGCGGACCACGCGGCGGCGGTCGCCTCGATCCGGGCCCGCAGCAGGGCCCGCCAGTCGCCGCCGGTCAGGTCGGTCTCCGGCCCCGGATCCACCGCCTCCTTCCGGGCCGCCCCCGCCAGCGCGGGCGCCCAGTGCAGCAGGTGGTTGACGAGCGCCCGCACGTCCCACCCCGCGCACGGCGTCGGCGCGCCGAGGTCGTCGACACCGTCCACGATCTTCAAGGTCACCGGCGTGGCGACGCCGATCAGCAGCTGTCCGTCCATCACCGCAACGGTAGGGTCCGCGCCGCGCCCGGTCTTGGACAAACGCGACGCTAGCCTGGTCCTCGTGCGGGATCCGAGGGAGCTGGCCGGCGCGTGGTCGGCGTTCCAGCGGCACGGGTCCGCCCCGCCGTCGCCGGCCCTGGCCGGCGTCGTCGCCCACTTCTGGTGGGCCACCTGGGACCTGACCGGGCAGCCGGACTACCGGCAGCTGCTGCCACCGTCGCCGAGCGTGCAGCTGACGTTCCCCGCGGGCGGCGAGCCGCTGCTGCGCGGCGTCCACCGCCGGCACTTCGCCCGGACCCTGTCTGGCGCCGGCGGGGTGCTCGGGGTCGCGTTCGTGCCCGGCGCGTTCCGCCGGTTCCTCGGCGCGCCGGTGAGCTCCCTGACCGACCGGACCGTGCCCGCCGCGTCGGTCCTCGGCCCGCTCCCGCCGGCACCCCCGGGAGACCCCGCCACCGTCGACGCGTTCCTCGCCGCCCGGCTCCCGCCACCCGACCCCACCGCCGACCCCACCGCCGACACCGTCGCCGCGTGGGTGCGCCGGGCCGCCACCACCACCGACCTGCGCCGCGTCGACGACTACGCGGCGGCGTGCGGCGTCGGCGTCCGGCACCTGCAGCGCCTGTTCGCCGAGCACGTCGGCGTCAGCCCGAAGTGGCTGCTGCGCCGCTTCCGGCTGCGGGAGGTCACCGACGCCCTCGCCGCCGCGCCGGGCGCGCCGGTCGACTGGGCCGGCCTCGCCGCCGACCTCGGCTACGTCGACCAGGCCCACCTGAGCCGCGACTTCGCCGCCATGTTCGGCGAGCCCCCCACCACGTACGCCGCCCGGTACTGATCTCCGTGCGGGGCCGCGTCGCCCGCACGCGTCACCCGCTCAGCCCGGCAGAAACGCCTGGCGAAAGACCGAGGTCAGCGAGACAGTCCCAGGCCACCTGGACGAACTCGACGAGATGGGAGCAAACCCGGACCGCCGTCGCCGTCGCCTGAGGAGAATCGAGGTATGACGAACGAGCTGGTGGCTTTCATCGAGGCACGGCTGGCTGAGGACGAGTCGATCGCCGGCATGATCTCGGCCGGCGGCTATGCACCGCAGGTGTGGAGCGACAAACCGGACCAGCCCGGCGGCTGGCGAGAGATCCGACCGTTCGACCGCACCATCGTCCAGGACTCTGTGCAGGCGCGCGACGAGGGCGGCGAGCCGGTCGCGGTCGTGCCGGGCGGGCGCAACCAGCACGTCCACATCGCCCGTCACGATCCCGCCCGGGTCCTCCGCGAGGTGGAGGCCAAGCGGCGGCGGCTCGAGCGACACAAGCCGGGCTATCCCAGCGGACAACTCGAGTACGGCAAACACTACGAGGTGTACCGGCGCGAGGACGGCAAAGCGATCGAGGTGCTGGTTCAGGACGACGAGCCGCGCGAGCCGAACTGGTGCCGGACCTGTGATGAGCCCGCGCCGTGCCGGGAGCTTCGCAACGACGCGTCGGTGTGGTCCGATCATCCCGACTACCCTGAATGGATGGTATGAGCCAGGGCGGATCGTCTGGACAACCGTTGACGTCGCCCTTGCACATGCGGTTCGACGGCATCAGCGTGTACAACAGACGCCGTGGATGCCAAGCGGGTGCAAGCTGCCGGATTCGCCGCGGCGATGGGAGCCCTGGCCTGAGCCGCGACTTCGCCGCCACGTTCGGCGAGCCACCCACCACGCACGCCGCCCGGTACTGACCGGCGGGCCTGCCGGCCGGGCCCGTGCGAGGTCCGGCCGGCGCGGCCGGTCAGCGGCGGCGGAAGGGCAGGGTGCGCAGCCGGTCGGTGAGCAGGTCGCTGCCCGCGGCCCGGGTCGCGGCGCCGGCCACGATCAGGGCGAGGGCGGCCAGCAGCAGGAGCGTGACCGACGGGCCGGTGACGGGCAGCCCGCCGGTGCCCGGCGCCGTGCCGCCAGGTGTGGCGGCGCCGACCGTGACCTCCAGTTTCAGCACCCGCAGGGCGCCGGTCGGGTCGGTGCCCAGCGAGACGAACGTGTGCTCGCCGGCCAGGCCGGCCGGGACCGTCACCTGCTTGCTGAAGGAGCCCGTCTCGTCGGTGAGGGCGGTGCCCAGCGGGGTCGGGGTGGAGTAGACCACCAGCTGGACCCACGTCCGCGGGGCGAAGCCGGTGCCGACCAGGACGGTCGGCCGGCCCGCGCTCGGCAGCGAGGTGCCGGCGCTCGACTTGAGGTCGCCCTCGGTGGCCGACGGCGGCACGGTCGCCGGGACCGTCACCGGCGCCGCCGGTGTCACCGCGACCGGCGTGCTGGTCGTCACGGCGCCCACGGTCACCACCGCGGTCACCGTCACCTGGTAGGTGACCTTGTTGGTCGCGCCGGTCAGGGTGTGGCTCGTGGTGGAGCCGCCGGTGACCGTCGCGGTGAGCGGTGCGCCCGACGCGGGGGTCGCCGTCACGGTGTACCCGGTGACGGCGCCGGCCGGGTCGGGCACCGTCCACGTCACGTCGATCGTGGTGTCGCCGGGCACGACGGTCACGTCCGGTGCGGTGACCGCCGGCATCGAGACCGTCGCCGTGCCGGCCGGTGAGGTGCCCTTCGCGTTGGCCGCGGTCACCGACACTGAGTAGCCGGCGCCGGGGGTGCCCGCGAACCTGCAGGTCGTGGCGAGCGCCGACGCTGTGACGCAGTCGGGTGCGGCCGGGCCCGCGCCGGCGGTGCGGGTCACCGTCACCGTGTACGACGAGATCGCCGCTCCGCCGGTCTCCCCGGCGGTCCAGCTCACCCTGACCAGGTCGCCGGCGACCGAGGCGGTCACCGTCGGTGCGGCCGGCGCCGCGGCCTCGAGGGTCACCGAGGCGGTGCCGGCGGCCGAGGTGCCGGCGTTGTTCACCGCCGCGACGGCGACGTCGTAGGTCGCGCCGGGCACGCCCGTGGTGGTGCAGGTCGTGCCGGTCGGGCTCGCCGGTGCGCAGGTCAGCGCGGTGGCCGGGGTGCCCTGCCGGGTGACGGTCACCCGGTACGCGGTGATCGCCGCGCCGCCGGTGGCGTTCGGGCTCCAGTTGACCGTGACGGTGGTGCCGGACGCCGCGGCGGTGACCGTCGGCGCGGCCGGGGCGACCGCGGAGGCGGTGATGGTGGCGGTGCCCGGGGTGGAGGTGCCGGCGCTGTTCACCGCGGCGACCGCGACGTCGTACGTCTCGCCGGCCACGCCGGTCGCGGTGCAGCTGACCGGTGGTGTCGGCGAACCGGCCGGCGGGGTGCAGGGCAGCGTCGGCGACATCGGCGCGCTCTGCGGGACCAGCGTCACCACGTAGCTGGTGATCGCCGCGCCGCCGTTGAAGTTCGGCGTCCACGCCACCGTGATGGTGCTGCCGGCGACCGTGGGCGTCACGGCCGGCGCCGAGGGTGCCACCGCCGCCACCGTCGCCGTGGTGGTGCCGCCCAGGGACGTCCCGGCGCTGTTCGTCGCGGTGACAGCGACGTCGTAGACCGAGCCGGGCGCGCCCGTCGTGCTGCAGGTCGTGCTGGTCGGAGTGGCCGGGGTGCAGGTCAGCACCGTCGCGGGCATGCCCTGCCGGGTGACGGTCACCTGGTACGCGGTGATCGCCGCCCCGCCGGTGGCGTTCGGCGTCCAGTTGACCGTGATCCCGGTGCCGGACACGACGGTGGTGGCCGACGGCGCGGCCGGGGCGACCGCTGCGACCGCGACCGTGGTGGTCCCGGCGGTGGAGGTGCCGGCGACGTTGACCGCGGCGACCGCGACGTCGTACGTCTCGCCGGGCACGCCGGTCGCGGTGCAGGTCGTGCTGGTCGGCGTGGCCGGGGTGCAGGGCAGCGTCGGCGACATCGGCGCGCTCTGCGGGACCAGCGTCACCACGTAGCTGGTGATCGCCGCGCCGCCGTCGCCGCCGGGCGTCCAGCCGACGGTGATCGTGGTGCCGGCGGCCGACGCCGTCACGCCCGGCGCCGCGGGCGCGTTGGCGAGGACCGCGGTGGTGGTGCCGGCCACCGACGGGCCGATGGCGTTGTAGCTGCGGACCTCGATCGAATACGCGGCGCCGACGACGCCGGTGACGGTGCACGACGATCCGCTGACCCAGCCGGCCGGGTCGCTGATCGAGGGCGCCGGCAGCGCGTCGCACGCGACGGGGACCGGGACCCCGCCGTCGGTCCGGTCGACCAGGACGGTGTGCCCGGTGATCCCGGTGGCGCCGGGCGCCTCGGTCCAGGTCACGGTGACGGTCGTGCCGCTGACCGCGGCCTGCGCGGTCGGCGCGGCGGGGACCGGCGGGACGGTGACCGACGCCGTCTGGAAGCTCGACCAGCCGACGCTGTTGTGGGCCCGCACCTTGATCTGGTACTGCGTGCCGCCCTGCCCGGTGAAGCCGCAGGAGTTGGCGGTGGCCGTGGTGCAGGGCACGGTGACGACCGGGTTGCTGCCGGACACCGTGGCCACGACCTCGTAGGCGTCGATGCCGCTCTCACCGCTGGCGGGCAGGTAGTTGACCGTGATCGCCGTGCCGGTCCGGGAGGTCGACACCTGCGGCAGGCCGGGCGCGGTCAGCAGCTGCGCCAGCCAGATCGCGCTGGCCCGGTACGAGCCGCCGACGTACGCGTACACGAGCACCCGGTTGACCCCGGGGAAGATCAGGTTGGAGAACGTGCACGGGCTGACCGTGCAGGACAGGATGCCGTTGCCGTTGACGCTCACCAGGTACTCCGTGGCGCCCGGCACCGAGGTCCAGGCGACCGTGAACGTCGTCGTGGTCTCGATGATCGAGGTGATGGTCGGCGACATCGCCGCGCCGGTCCCGCCCGGGCTCGGCGTCGCCTCGACGGTCACCGCGTCGCGGGGCGCCGGGCGGCCCTTGCCGTGCCAGGGCGCGGGCGGCGGTGGCGGGGCCTGCAGGCCGGGCGCTGCCGGGCGCGCGTGGGTCGAGAGCGTCCGCGCGAACCCGTGGACGGTCCTGCCCGCGGCGGCGCTGCCCGACGGGGACTTGTCGGCCGTGCTCGCGCTTGCGGTGCCCTTGCTCGCCCCGCTCTTGTCAGCGCCCGTGCTCGCGCTTGCGGCGCTCTTGCCGGCGCTCGCGCCCGCCGCGCTCTTGCCGGCGCCCTTGCCCACGGCGCCCTTGCCCGCCACGCCCCTGTCTGCGCCCTTGCCCGACACGCCCTTGTCGGCGCCCTTGCCCGCGCCCTTGTCGGCGGTGGGCGTGCCGCTGCCGGCGCTGCCGGGGCTCGGCTTTCCGCCGGGCCTGCCGTTGCCGGACCCGGCGGACTCGCCGGTCCGTGGCGAAGGATCGGCGCTCGCCGTGCTCAGCGGGCCGCGGCCGGTGCCGCCCTGGTCCGCCGCGGCGGGCGCGGCGAGCCCGATCAGTGCGAGCAGCGACACGGCGACGCATGCCGCCGCCAAACGATGCGATCGGAAGTTGGTCGGCGCCATCATGCCCCTGGTCCTGACGTGCTTCGGTTGATCACTCCAGCGGGACGTTATGACACCGGTCCAGCAAAATGCGTATTTCCGAAAAATCAGACTATTTTTCTTCGCTGGCCGGACGGCGATCAGACCGGCGGGCGGTGCGGCCGTCGACGCTCCAGCGGGGCCACGCACGAGATGCGCGGCTGGTCCTGCCACTCGATGTCGTCGTAGCAGGGGCCCACCACGTGTGCGGTGGTCAGCGAGCCGCCGCGCGGGCGGTGAGCAGCGGGACGAGCGGCAAGAGGCAGACCCCGATCAGGACCCACCGCGCGGCACGGATCATGCTGGACGTGGCGCTCGGCACGCTGTCGAAGCACCGCTACGCGGTCAGCGCGGTCCGGAACCGCTCGGCGGCGCGAGCGCAGGAGTGCAGCTCCTCGGCGCGGTGGCGGGTCAGGTCCATGCGGGTGGTGAGGTTGTGCAGCTGGGCCCGGTGCTCGGCGTCGCGCTCGCGGACGGCGGCGAGGTCCTCGGCCAGGAGCCGGTTGATGTGCCTGACCCAGTGTTCCAGGTGCAGGCCGACCTGGTTCAGCTGATGTTCGGCATGGTGGGTGAGCGCGGCGCGGGCGGCGGCGAGGTCGCGGGCCGCGAGGTCGGCGATGCTGCCCAGGGCGAGGCTCCAGCCCTGCTTGATCCGGTGTGACAGTCCCCTGATCCGGCGCTTCGCGAGAGCGGTGGTCCGCGCGTCCGGGTGCAGCCAGCGGTCGTCGAACAGGACCGGTGGGAGCAGCCCGGGGACGGTCAGCCGCCGGGCGAGCTCCTCGTGGTGGGTCTCGGCGACGCCGCGGACGCTGTCCACGATCCGGGCCAGCGCGTCGGGATAGTCCTCGGTGAGGTACCGGCTGAAGTCCTTGTCCTTGCGCAGCTGGTCGATGCGGCTGAGCAGGATGGTGCGTTCGCCGGCGACGGCGCCGCGGATGCCGGTGGTCGCCCTGGCCACCGCCGTCTGCGCCGCGGCGTGGCCGGCCCGGTTGGAGCGGCCGCGCTGCCGTACCTCATCCGCGTCCCGGTGCAGGTCGGCGTGCTCGGCCAGGAGCGCCTGGTGGTGCTGGGCGCAGAACCGGGCGAGTTCCTCGACGACGTCGGCTGCCGCTCTGGTACGAGCGAGCCACGTGTCCCCGCCGACGCCGGCCGCGGCGAGCTGCTCGACGTGCTTCCACATGTCCTCGACGTAGTGGCGCAGCTCCGGCGGTGCCTGCCGGGACAACGCGAGCGGCAGGATGACGGGGTTCGTGCCGAGCAGCGCGGCGGCGCGGCGGCGGGACGTGGCGACGAAATCGTCGATGAGGGCGGCGCGTTCGTCCGGGCCGGCGTCGGCGAGGTCCACGTCGAGGTCGTCGAGGTGGCTGCGCAGCGCGCGGTCGGCGTGGGTGAGTCCGACCACGAGCCGGGCGTCGCCGCGGTGGGCGAGCAGCGGGCCGGCCAGGAACGGCCGGACGGCGGCGAGCGCGTCGTGGCTCGGCGGGCTGTCGGGGCGGCGGGCGTCCAGCAGCACGATCAGGACGTCCGGGCGGCGCTGGAGCAGCTCGCCGGACAGCTGGTCGTGCAGCGGCGACGGCGAGCTGAACCCGGCCGTGTCGATGACGGTGATGCCGTGCAGGCGGGGGTGCGGCAGCCGGCACACGGCGTGGGAGACCCGCAGCGCGTGCACCGGCTCGGTGACGGCGGCGGCGAAGCCGCGGACGTCGTCCTCGCCGGTCAGGTCGAAGCGCAGCGGCGGGGCATCGGCGAACGTGACGTCGATCCGCCCTGGCGGCCGGGCCCGGTCGAGGTCCGCGGCGGTGATCGGCACCGTGGTCCGCCCGGCGGTGTGGGTCAGGCCGAGCAGCCCGAACGCGTCCGGGTCGGCGCACCAGGCGGTCAGGGCCGTCGTCACGTCGTCGCCGGGGCG
This sequence comes from Dactylosporangium sp. NPDC051087, assembly GCF_055586325.1. Classification (NCBI taxonomy): domain Bacteria; kingdom Bacillati; phylum Actinomycetota; class Actinomycetes; order Micromonosporales; family Micromonosporaceae; genus Dactylosporangium; species Dactylosporangium sp. NPDC051087. Next base: position 136,617 of record NZ_JBVJIJ010000028.1, read on the forward strand.
GACGGCGCCGGCGTCGAGGCTCAGCCGGGTGCGCAGGTGCACCCGCGCCTCCGCGGCGGTGCCCTGCCGCAGGACGGTCAGCGCGGCGGTCGTCGCGGTGCGCCCGGTCGGCAGCGGCACCGGGCCGAAGAGGTGCTGCAGCAGCGTGCTCTTGCCGGTCGAGGACGCCCCGACCACGGCGACCCGCAGCGTGGTGTCGGCCCAGTCGTCGTACATGCGACGCAGCTGCAGCTCGGGTGGGCATGGAGTGCCCGCGAGCGCCGCCGCCGTCTCCGCGAGTGTGGCGGCGCCGGCGATCAGGCCGAGACACCCGGCGGCGGGATCAGCGGGCGGCCGCGGCATTCGTGAGGGTCTCCTTGATGCTCTGCATGGCGATCGCCGCGTTCTGCGCGGCGGCGGCCCGCTCCGCCCACCGGTGCTCGTCGGAGTCGGCCGGGACGAGCGACGCCCTCGCCACCGCTCGCAGGTTGTCGACCGCACCGTCGGCGATCGGCACCAGGGTGTCGCGGATGCGGCCGGCGTACAGCCAGCGGCTGCGCTCGTACGTCGCGGAGATGCCCTGGATGAGCCGGGCCTTGCCCTCGTTGAAGTCGCGGAACAGCTTGCGCACGTCCAGCGGCACCATGACGACGGTGAAGACGCCGACGGCCTTCGCGACGGTCGACGTGGTGGCGGTGCGGGCGGCGCCGACCGCCACGGCCGTTCCGGCCTGCTCGATCGCGCTGCGGCCGATGGCCGTGCTGGCGCCGCCGACGAGGCTCTTGGCCGCTGCTTCCGCGACGGTACCGACGACGTGGCTGACGATGCCCTCGACGAGCGGCTGTGCCATGCCGCCGACGGGTCGCACGTCGACGGTGACCGCGGTCCGCCCGTCCGCACCGAGGCCGCCGGCAGCGATCTGCAGCTCACCGGCGAGAGCGTTGAGCCGCCGCTGGACCGTGCTGCGGGTGGTGACCAGGAGCCGCTCCTGAAACGCCGTGGCGGTGAGCTTGCGTTCCATCTCCGCCTCGATCGCCCGGCTCAGCCGCTGCGACACGGTGTCCGTCTGCGCGCCCCGCGCGGTGACCCGGGACAGCGCCGCGGCGGCGCTGCCGACGAGCGACCCGCCGAGGGTGAACTCGGCGGCGATGACGTCCGAGGCCGCCTCGGTGTGCAGGTGGACGAGCTCGGCGGCGAACCGGTCGGCGATGGTGCTGAGATCGGTGTCCAGCAGCTCATGGACCGGGTTGATCACTTCCCGCTCGACCCGCTGGAACGCGGCCAGCTGGTCGGCGCGGATGTGGGCGCGGCTCGTGAAGACCTGCTCGGCGGCGCGGGCGGCGTCGGCGAACGCCCCGGCGGTGCCGGCGCACTGCCGTATGAGCAGCGTCCGCCGCTCGTCGACGTCGCCGGCGAGCCGGGTCAGCAGCTCGCGGACCGCTGTGTAGCCGCACCGCTCGAGGGCGCCGGCGAACTGCGGGTCGTGCGCCCGGCTCGGGTCCGCGTGCAGCTGCCGCAGCAGGGTGCGGGCCCGGTACGCGTCGTACAGGACGACGTCGTGCAGATAGTCGCCGAGATGCGAGCGCAGCTGCGCGACGACGCCGGCGAGCTGCGGGTCGGTGCGCGGGTCGAAGTCCGGCTCGTCCTCGTGGTCCTCCATGGCCCGGGTGACGACACCGAGGACGGCGTTGCGCCGGCGGCTCAACGCGTCGGCGAACACACCCAGCTCGCCGCGGTTGGCGGCGGAGTCCGGGAAGAACGTCCAGATGACCAGGTCCGAGGCGTCGTCGTGCAGCCAGTCGAGGGCGACCCGCTCGAACGCCGCGAGCCGGTCGCCGAGGCCGGGCGTGTTGACCAGGCGCAGGTTCTGCAGGATCGGCTCGTCGAGGTACAGCCGGACCTCACGGCTGCGCAGCTGCTCCCGCTCCCCGGCCGACTGCCGGGCCAGGAACCGCACCCCGTCCTCCAGCGACGCGAACGGCTCGACCTGCCCGTCGGCGGTGACCCGCTCGGCGCGCTCCGGCGTGCCGGGCTCGGTCGCCTGCAGCACGGACACGACGCCGTCGGTCGGGTCCTGCGAGCTCGGCAGCAGCCGCCGCCCGAGCAACGAGTTGACGAACGTGGACTTCCCCGCGGACACCTGTCCCATCACGATGACGGTGACCGGTGCCGCGGCCCGCGCCCGCAGCCGACCGGCCCAGGTCGGGTCCTTCAGCACCGGATGCCGGTCAGGATCGAGCCCGGCATCGAGCGCCAGCTCCCGCACGTCCTGACCCAGCGTCTCCAGCCTGGCGAGCGAGGGATCGTCGCGCAGCCACGCCCCCATCGTCGCCGGACCGGGCCCCTCGATAGCCGGCATGGTCGCCACCTCCCTGCCGACCTTGGTTCCACACGACGCGGACCGGGAAACCTCGACGCCGGCACGGCCGGTCGGCCCACACACATGGCCATGCACATGCGGTTCGACGGCATCAGCGTGTACAACAGACGCCGTGGATGCCAAGCGGATGCAGGCGGTCGGATTCGCCGCGGCGATGGGAGCCCTGGCCGGCGCGACGCTCAGCGCGCATCGAGGACCGCGTCGTGCGGTCAAGGGGGCACTGCTCGGCGCCGCCGCGATGGCAGCCGTCGACGCGGCGGCCAGGGCCCGCCGGCGACCGAACGAGATCCCCGCCCTCTGGTCCAGAATCGCGGCGAGCGGAGCGCTGGCGGCGCCGATCGGATGGGTGGCCGGCAAGGCCGGTGCGAACCCGTTGGCCGTTGGTGTGGCCAGCGGCGCGGCCGCCGGGGCGATGGGCGTCCGCCCGCAGAAGGTCGCGCTCGGCCCGGTCGTCGGCCTCGCCGTCGGCACCGCGCTGCGTGACCGGCCGCCGGCCCAGGTCGCGGCCGCGACCGTCGTCGCGTTCCGCGCCTTGTCACAGGTGCTGTTCCGGGAGCCCCAGGTGGCGCTCGTGGCGGACAAGGTGCCCGCGGAGCGGCTGCCGTTCGTGGTGCCGCTCGAGGCGCGTACCCGATACGTCGGCACCGGATACGTCCGCGCACTCGCCGAAACGACAGGCGGCACATACCAGGAGGCCACCCCCGATGTCGGCATCGTCGCCGACCTCGACGCCCTCGCCGGACCGGCGTTCGATCCGGCCGCCGTCGCCCCGCTCGTGCGGGAGTTCTACGAGCACACCACCCGCTTCACCCTCGACATCGTGCCGCGGTGGCGCGCCTGGGTCCGGCCCGGCTACCTGCTCTACCGCACCCTGGTCGCCCGGCCCCTCGGACAAGCGAACGTACCCATGAACCAGCGGGAGGCCCAACAGGGCGTACACAGCCGCATCGACACGATCACGGCACCCGACAGTCCGGCGGTGTCGACCCGCGGCTGGATACGCAGCAACGTCCTCACCGGGGAGCCGATCTACGTGGGCATCTACACCACGTACCGGCACGACGACCGCGGCTACGTCAGCGTCGGGTTCCCACTCCCCCAGGCGAACTTCACCGCCACGCTCGCACCCCGGCAGCGCATCGACGGCGGGCTCCGGCTCACCAGCCGGGGCAGCGACGGGCACACCGGGCACTACCTCAGCTACATCGACGCGGACACCCGCGACCTGACCACCCTCGCCGTCCACGGATTCACCGAAACCCTCGACGTCTACGTCAAGAACGGCGAACTCTACGCCGACCACGCCTTCACACTGTTCGGCCTGCCGTTCCTCACCCTCGAATACCGCATCACCCGCAAGCCGGCGTAACCACCGCGGCACGCTCTGGCAACCGTCGATTCCTGCGGCGCCTGCCGCGGCGTGAGCAGGACCGACCTCACCGACGACCCGGGCTCTAGATCGCTGCGATGTCGCGGATCCCGACGACCCGGTTCATGCGTAGCCGGCACAACAAGCTGCCGGACTGGCTGTTGAGCTGACCGTACGTGCCCGCCTCCCCGGCCGGGACGTAGCGCTCGGCGATCCGGGTGGCCCACGCGATCAGGTCCGACGGATCCTCGGCGACGGAGACACCGCCACGCACCGCGACGAAGTCGTACGGGAACCGCTCGACGTCGACGGTGAGCGCGGCTCTCGGATTGGCGCGCAGGTGTCGCCCCTTCACAGAGTCACGGCCGGTGCTGAAGACAATGTCAGGGCCGTCGACGATGAACCAGATCGGCGCCACGTGCGGGTCGCCCGTCGGCCCGGCCGTGGCGAGTTTGCCGGTGTGGGTTTCCTCCGCCAGGAAGGCGATCGCTTCGTTCTCGGTCATTGCTGGCACACCTGAAGTGTGTCGCGACCTGCGGCGTCCGCAGGATGAGTGTCGGCATGATGTGGCGGACGCCGGCCTGCTGTGTCATCCCCAACGGAGGACCGTCGTCGTCGGCCTGTGACGACGATTGACGGTCTTTGAAGGCCGCTTCGTATGTCTCGAGCCCCTCGCCCTGTTCGCAGCGGGCGGCCGGGACGACGAGGTCTGTTCGGGCTGCCGTTCCTGCGCCTCGACCACACGATCAGCCGGAAGCCGGCGGCCTGATCCCCCGCTCCGACAGGCCGAAGGCGGCCAGCGCGAGGTCGAGCATCGCCTCCTGTACCGGCGGCGCATACGACTCCGGGTCGGCGGCGGCGAACGCGGCGGCGCCCTCGACCATGGCGATCAGGGCGACGGTGACGGTCGCCGGGTCCCCCACCGGCCCGGCGGCCTCGACGAGCCGGCCGACCCTGGTCCGCCAGGCGCGGTTGTTGGCCCGGTGCACGGCGGTGAGCTCCTCGTCGGCGACGGCCGCGGCGAGGAACCCGAGCCACACGGTGCTCTCCGCGACCGTCTGCGGGTCCAGCGCGAGCCCCTGGTGCAACACCGCGCGCAGCGCCGCCCGGGGGTGCTCCGCGGCCGCTTCGAGGGCCTCGACGCGGGCCCTGGTCGTCTCGTGCAGCAGCTGGCGGGCGTGGCGCAGCAGTGCCCGCCGGCTGGGGAAGCGGTGCATGACGAGGCCGGTCGTGCAGCCCGCGGCGGCGGCGACGGCCCTGATCGTCAGCCGTTCCAGGCCCTGCTGGGCGAGGACGTCCCAGACCGCGGCGGAGAGCCGCTCCTCGTGTGGCATGCGTCGCACTCCCCGTCTCGTAACAACTGTTACGGTACCACCCGTGACGGACTGGATCATCGAGGAGCGCGCCTGGGACGACCCGGACGGTGCCGCCCTGCGCGCCGCGCAGCGGGCCGAGCTGGACGGGCGGTACGGCAACGACGACCACGAACCGGGTGCCGCGCCCACCGCGGCGGACATCGACCTGTTCCTGGTGGCCTCGGCGGGACACGCGGTCGGCTGTGGTGCGCTGCGCCGCCTCGACGCCGCCTCGGCGGAGGTCAAGCGCATGTACGTGGTGCCGCCGTCGCGCGGGACCGGGGTGGCGGCCGCGATCCTGCGCGCCCTGGAGGACGCCGCCGTGCGGCGGGGGTGGACGACGCTGCGCCTGGAGACCGGCACCGAGCAGCCGGACGCGCAGCGCTTCTACGAACGCGAGGGCTACCACCGCATCCCGCTCTTCGGCGTCTACGCGGGCTCCACGCTCTCGGTCTGCTACGAGCGCACCCTGCACTGAAGGGCTCTCCGGGCGCACCCTGCGCTGAAGGGCTCTCCGGGCGCACCCTGCGCTGAAGGGCTCTCCGGGCGCACCCCGCAACTGAAGGGCTGCTACGGGCGCACCCTGCGCTGATTCGACTCAGCGCAGGGTGCGGCGGCGGTTCAGGCGGTGACGATCGAGCCGTCGGGCTTGCGTGTGCAGGTGACGGCGCGGGCGGACCCGGACACGGCACCGGTGAGGCACTTGCCGAGCACGGCGTGGCCGGCGGCGCTGGGGTGCCACGACTCCTGGCAGGTCTGGAAGTACGTCGCGCAGGTGTTCGCGATCCGCTGGATGTAGATCTTGTCCTTGCCCGACAGGCTGGTCACGAACACGCCGGACGCGCCGTCCTGCAGGCGGATCGGGGTGGCGAGGGCGTTGCCGGGGCTGTCGGCCTTCTCGCACAGCCGGGCGCCGTCGAACGCGTGCTGGACGTTGAGGTAGACCAGGTCGTCGGCGGGGAACTCGGCGGCCAGGGTGTTGCGGGTCGTGCTCACGATCGAGCCGAGGCCCTGCGAGAAGCCGTGGCCGGGGGCGAGGCTCGCCCGGTGGATCGGGCAGCCGGCCGCGTACCGCTCGGCGCCGAGGTCACGGAACTTGTCCCGGTCGTCCTGGCGGCCGTCCTCCTCCCAGTAGCTCTGTTCGAGGTCGAACGGCAGCGGGTTGGTGTAGTCCTGGAAGATCACCCGGTGCTGCCCGTCGGCGTCGATCTGGTCGAGGGTGGTGATGATCTGCCGGGCGGCGGCGATGGTCTCCGCCGTCGCGGCCTGGACCTGCGCCGCGGTGGCGAGGTCGGCGGCGGTGCACGGCTCCTGCTCGACCGGGCCGTTGATGTAGGCCCAGAACTCCCACCAGCCGGTCCACGCGTCGGCGATGAAGCGGTTGGCGCACTTCTCGGCCACGTCGCCGAACGTGAACGAGCTGTTGTTGGAGCCCAGCCCGATCAGCACCACGTCGATGTCGTGGGTCTGCGCGACGGCGCGGAGTTGGTCGAGCTGCGAGGCGACCGAGCGGCCCTTGTCGCGGGCACCGGACGGGCTGGCGATGTCCGCCGGGCGGCCGCCGGAGCACGCGAGGTTGAAGCGGGCCTGGATGCCCGGCAGGGTCGCCTGGTTGAGCGACGCGTTGGCCGAGCGGTGGCAGAAGAAGGCGTTGCTGTTGGGCGCCGACCAGCCGGGGAACGGCTGCGCGACCCCGTTGACGTCGACGACCGGCTGGTAGCTGCCGGCGCCTTCCCCACTGATGAAGCTGTCGCCGAGGGCGACGGCGGCGGTCGGGAGGGCGGCCGCTGCGGGCACCCCTGGCACGACCGCCGCGCTGGTGGCGGCCAGCACGCCGGCCACCGCGGTCCCGATCACCCGGGCAGTGCGACGGAGAACGGACACGAGGTCTCCTTCGAATATGAAAAATCCTCTGGGTCGGGATCAGATCATGACGTCCGTCCATGCGTCAATGTTTCAGGGTGATTTCCCGATAAAACCCATCGGATGAGTCATGAACTCGGGTTCCAGGGCGGCGGCGAGGGCGATCAGGAGATCCTCGCGGCCGTAGCCGGCGACGAGCTGCACGCCGATCGGCAGGCCGGTGCCCGTGCGGCCGAGCGGCAGGCTGATCGCGGGCTGGCCGCTGAGGTTGAACACCGCGGTGAACGGGCCGTGGTCGAAGATCTTCCGCAGCCAGCCGTCCAGGGTGTACCCGTCGTTGTCGTAGTCCAGGACGCCGTGCGGGGCGGGCGGCTGCGCGATCGTGGGCGTGACGAGGACGTCGGTCGTCGCCATGAACCGGCCGACGGCGCGGGCCACCCGGTTCTGCGCGGCGAACGCCCGCACCAGGTCCAGCGCGGAGGCCCGGCCGACCTCGGCGAGGACCCGCCGGGTCATGCCCTCCAGCTTGGCCGGGTCCGGCCGCCGCGGCGCCAGCAGCAGCGGGGCCGCGTTGAAGACGGCTTCCTCCCGTACCCCGGCGACCACGTCCTCCCAGTCGAGGGCGGGAGTGCCGGGCCCGACCACGTGCCCGAGCCGCTCCAGGAGCCGCGCCGCCCGTTCCGTCGCCGCCGCGACCTCCCCGTCGACGGGCGCGCCGGCCCAGGCGGCGGTGGTGACCGCGATCCGCAGCGGCCCGACCGGTTCGCCGAGGTCGCCGGTGTACCGGCGGCGCGGCGGCGGAGCCGTGCACCTGTCGCCGGTCGCGGGCCCGTGGACGGCGTCGAGCAGGTGCGCCGCGTCGCGGACCGTGCGGGTCAGCACGAACTCCTCCGGACCGTCCGCCGCGTCCGGGCCGTAGGGCACCCGCCCGCGGCTCGGCTTCAGCCCGACGAGCCCGCAGCAGGACGCCGGGACGCGGATCGACCCGGCGCCGTCGTTGGCGTGCGCGACCGGCACCGCGCCGGCCGCGACGAGCGCCGCCGCGCCGCCGCTGGACCCGCCGGCGCCCCGCGACGGGTCGTACGGGTTTCGGACCGGGCCGGTGCGCAGCGGCTCGGTGGAGAAGCTCAGCCCGAGCTCGCACATGCTGGTGCTGCCGAACGTGGCCAGGCCGGCCGCGCGGAACCTGGTCATCACGTCGCGGTCGCGGTCGGCGGGGATGCCGGGGATCGCCCGGCTGCCCACGGAGAACGGCACGCCGCGCGCCATGGGCACGTCCTTGATCAGGAACGGCACCCCGGCGAGCGGGCCGCCCGGGTCGTACCGCAGCGGCTCGTCGAACAGGGGGAAGGCGAGCCCGTTGACGAGGTCGTCGGCGCGGCGGATCGCTTCCCGGGCGACCTCGGCGACCTCCGCGGCGGTGACGTCCCCGGCCCGGATCAGCGCGGCGAGACCGACGGCGTCGTGAGCGGTGTACTCGTGCAGGTCCATGCCGTCCAGGTTGGCGGCGCCGGTGGGGTGCGGTCGTCAGCGCCAGTGCGGATCCGTGGTACGCAGATGGCATGGATCCCGACACGGCGGCGCTGCGGGCGGCGATCGGCACCGGCGCGGTCGTGGTCGTCGGCGGGCCGGCATCGGTCGTGCACACGGCGCTGGACGGCGTCGAGGGCGTCGGGTGGACGCACTGCCCGCCCGACGCGGACGCGCCGCCGCTGTGGCCGCTGACCCGGCTGCTGCCCCCGGGCGGGACCGGTGCGTCCGGCGTGTCCGGGTTCGCGGCGGTGGCGGCGGTCGCGGAGTCCCTGACGGGCGCCTGGCGGACCATCGTCGTCGAGGACGTGCAGCACGCGACGGCCGAGACCCGGGCCGTGCTGCGGCACCTGGGACGGACCGCCGCCGCGGCGGGCGCGCTGCTGGTCGTCACGCACACCGGCCGGCTGCCCGGGGACCTGGCCGAGCTGCACGGTGTCCGGGGCGCGCTCTGCCTCGGGCCGGCCGCCCGGATCTCGTCCCTGCTCGCCTCGGCGGCCGCCACGCACCGCGCCGGTCGGCCGCGGGAGGCGGCGGCACTGTGCGTCGAGGCGGCCGACCTCGCCATCGCCGCCGACCGCAACGACCTGCTCGCGTCGGCGGCGCTGCAACTGCACGGCGCCGGTGACCCGGACGTCGTCGCCCGCCTGGTGCTGCTGTGCGACCGCGCGCTGGCCCGGCGGCCCGCCGGCGCCGCACGGGCGCGGCTGCTCGCCCGGCGGGCCGGGCTGCGGGCCGAGGGCGACCTCGGCGAGCCCGACGAAGGCGTGGGGGGGGGGGGGGGGGGGGGGGGGGGGGGGGGGAGAAGGGGGGGGGGGGGGGGGGGGGGGGGGGAGGGGGGGGGGGGGAGGGGGGGGGGGGTGTGGAGGGGGGGGGGGGGGGGGGTGGAAGGGGGGGGGGGGGGAGGGGAAGGGGGGGGGGCGCCTCACCTTGGCACGATGTGCTGGTTTGG
>NZ_JBVJIJ010000029.1:0-7490 GCF_055586325.1 Dactylosporangium sp. NPDC051087
AAGTTGTGTCCACAACGCACAGACGATCACGCGGTGGCCGTGCTCTGTCCAGCCCCGTCAACCAGCAACATCCCGAACGGCGGCTGCCGTACTAGTTGTCGTTCCGGACGGCGAAGATGGCGATGTCGTCGCGGGGGGACTCCGGGGAGAAGCCCAGCGTGGTCGCGCGCAGCCGGGCCACCACCACGTCGGCGGGGAAGCCGGCCAGCAGCGCCGCCTCCTCGCGCAGCCGGTCGACGCCGAACAGCTCCGTGCCGCGGCGGCGCTCGGTGACGCCGTCGGTGTAGAAGATCAGCGTGTCGCCGGGCTGCAGCGTGATCTGCGTGCGCGGGGTGTTGATCGTGTCGAGCAGGCCCAAGGCGGTGCCGCACTGGCCGGCCATCTCGGTGCTGCCGTCCGCCCGTAGCAGCACCGGCTGGTCGTGCCCGGCCAGGTGCAGAGCCACGTCGAGGGTGCCGTCGGGCCGGCGCAGGATCTCCGCGAGGCAGAGGGTGCAGAAGCGGCCGGCCCCGCGCTCCAGCAGCGTCTCGTTGATCCGTTTGAGCGTCTCGGGCATCGGCCGGCCGTCGCGCACCAGGACGCGGGTCACGTCCCGTACCAACCCTGTCACCGTCGCCGCCTGCACGCCCTTGCCCGACACGTCGCCGACGACGACCAGCCACCGGCGGCCGGACAGCGGCACCACGTCATAGAAGTCGCCGCCGACGTCGACCCCTTCGCCGGTCGGCACGTATTCGGCGCCGAACTCCACGCCGTCGGCCTTCGGCAGCTGCGGCGGCAGCAGCGAGCGCTGCAGCGCCTGGGCGATGCCGCGCCGCTCGGCGTGGATGTTGGCGTTGTCGATCGCGAGCGCGGCCCGCCGGGCCACGTCCTCGACGACCGCGACCTCCTCGCTGCGCTGCCACGTGTCCCGGCCGCCGCCGACGGTCAGCGTGCCCAGGTGCTGCCCGCGGGCGATGAGCGCGACGACGTAACCCTCCAGCGGCGGTCCGAGCGGCACCACCGCGTCGGTGCCCATCGCCTCCTTCAGCTGCGGGCCCGCCTCCGCGAGCGTGTCGAGCAGCCCGGTGAGCATCGCCTCGTCGGCGTGCGCGGCCGCGGCCAGCCGCAGCTCGCCGCCGGCGTCGGCGGCATGGATCGCGCACCAGGTGCCGAGCCGGGGCACCACCAGGCGCGGGATCAGCGCCAGGGTCAGCTCGACGTCGAGGGATTGGGCGAGCAGCTCGCTGGCGTCGGCGAGGAACGTCAGCCAGGTGCGCCGCTCCGAGTCGGCGCGGCGCAGCCGGTGGTTCTCGACCAGCAGGACCAGCCGGTCGGCGGCGAGGGCGGTCAGCGGGCGCGTGTAGGGGTTGCCACCACCGCCGGCGACGAGCAGCTCGGCCCGCCACGGCTTGGTGACCCGCAGCGGGACCCGCTGCCCGCTGTCTGAGGTGCCGGTGAGCCGGCCGACGGCGGCGACCGTGTGCGGGCCTTCGCCCTCGTCCAGGGTCAGCGCGGCGCCGGACGCGTTGATCACGCCGACCAGCCGCTGCAGCAGCTCCTCGGCGACCTCGGTCAGCGACGTGCCGGTGCCGGACCAGCCCAGCGCGCCGAGCGCCTCCGGGGCGGGCGCGGCAGGTATCTCGAAGGCGGGTGGCGCGATGTCGCTTTTCTCGAAAGGCGCGCCCGGCTTGTCGAGCCGGAACCAGACGCCCTTGCCGCCGCCGAAGTGCAGCGTGCCCCAGGAGGACGCCAGCTGGTTGACGAGCAGCAGGCCGCGGCCGCGCTCGTCGAGGTCCGTGACGGTGGCGCCCGGCACGGGAATGTTGGGCGTCACGGTGCCCGGCTTGAAATCCAGGACCGTGACCGTCAGAGAGGTGTCGACGGCGGTCATCTCGACGTCGACCTCGGTCCGGGCGTGCACGACGCTGTTGGTGGTCAGCTCGGTCACGAGCAGCAGCGCCTCGTCGAGGATCGCGCCCAGGTCCCGTTCGTGCACGATCGTCCGGATCGCTTCGCGTGCCAGCCCAGGAGAGCTATGGTCGGCCGGGAGTCGGATCCTCCGGACGGTCGGGGCGTTCACACCTCGCAGTCTCTACCGAACGGTGGTAACAATCCAACCTGGAGACGACGATGGGTGGACACCGCCTGCCCCCGAGACCGGTGGAGACGCTATGACCACAGTCGAAGAAGTCACCCAGAAGAGTCCCGAGACGCTGCTGCTGGAGGAGCTGTCCGCCGGGCTGGACCGGTTGGCGTCCGGCGACCTCAAGTTCCGGCTGACCCGGCGCGACGGGCTGCCCGGCGAGGTGGTCGAGCGCTTCAACCGGCTCGCCGAGCTCAAGCTGCGGCACACCCGCGAAGTGATGCGGATCAGCCGGGTCGTCGGCCGCGAGGGGCGCATGACCGAGCGCCTCGACGAGGAGGGCTTCGAGGGGGCGTGGCTCGACCGCATCCACGCGGTCAACAACCTCATCGACGACCTGGGCCGGCCCACCACGGAGATCGCCCGGGTCATCGTCGCGGTCGCCGAAGGCGACCTGTCGCAGCAGCTGGCGCTGGAGATCGACGGCCGCCCGCTGCGCGGTGAGTTCCTCACCATCGGCCGCACCGTCAACACGATGGTGGACCAGCTGTCGTCGTTCGCCGACGAGGTAACGCGTGTCGCCCGTGAGGTCGGCACCGAGGGCAAGCTCGGCGGTCAGGCACAGGTCACCGGCGTCGCCGGCACCTGGCGCGACCTCACCGACTCGGTCAACTCGATGGCCGCCAACCTCACCGGCCAGGTCCGGTCGATCTCCACCGCCGCGACGGCGCTGGCCCGCGGCGACCTGTCGCAGAAGATCACGGTGACGGCCAAGGGCGAGGTCGCCGAGCTCGCCGAGACGATCAACTCGCTCGTCGACACCCTGCGGATCTTCGCCGAGCAGGTGACCCGGGTGGCCCGCGAGGTCGGCACCGAGGGCAAGCTCGGCGGCCAGGCCGACGTGCCCGGCGTGGCCGGCACCTGGAAGGACCTCACCGACAACGTCAACTCGATGGCGTCCAGCCTCACCGGCCAGGTCCGCAACATTGCCCAGGTCGCCACCGCCGTGGCGCGTGGTGACCTGTCGCAGAAGATCACCGTTGTCGCTCAGGGCGAGATCCTCGAGCTCAAGGACACCGTCAACACGATGGTGGACCAGCTGTCGTCGTTCGCGGACGAGGTCACGCGGGTGGCCCGCGAGGTCGGCACCGAGGGCAAGCTGGGTGGTCAGGCGCAGGTGACGGGGGTTGCCGGCACCTGGCGGGACCTGACGGACAACGTGAACTTCATGGCGTCGAACCTCACCTCTCAGGTCCGTAACATCGCGCAGGTCGCGACGGCGGTGGCGCGTGGTGACCTGTCGCAGAAGATCACCGTCGACGCCCGCGGCGAGATCCTGGAGCTGAAGTCGACCGTCAACACGATGGTCGATCAGCTGTCGTCGTTCGCGGACGAGGTCACGCGGGTGGCCCGCGAGGTCGGCACCGAGGGCAAGCTGGGTGGTCAGGCGCAGGTGACGGGGGTTGCCGGCACCTGGCGGGACCTGACGGACAACGTGAACTTCATGGCGTCGAACCTCACCTCTCAGGTCCGTAACATCGCGCAGGTCGCGACGGCGGTGGCGCGTGGTGACCTGTCGCAGAAGATCACCGTCGACGCCCGCGGCGAGATCCTGGAGCTGAAGTCGACCGTCAACACGATGGTCGATCAGCTGTCGTCGTTCGCGGACGAGGTCACGCGGGTGGCCCGCGAGGTCGGCACGGAAGGCAAGCTCGGCGGTCAGGCGCAGGTCCGCGGCGTCGCGGGCACCTGGCGGGACCTCACCGACAACGTCAACTTCATGGCCTCCAACCTCACCGCCCAGGTCCGTAACATCGCCCAGGTCGCGACGGCGGTGGCCCGCGGTGACCTGTCGCAGAAGATCACCGTCGACGCGCAGGGCGAGATCCTGGCCCTCAAGTCCACGGTCAACACGATGGTCGATCAGCTGTCGTCGTTCGCGGACGAGGTCACGCGGGTGGCCCGCGAGGTCGGCACCGAGGGCAAGCTCGGCGGTCAGGCCCAGGTGAAGGGCGTCTCCGGCACCTGGCGCGACCTCACCGACAACGTCAACTCGATGGCGTCCAACCTCACCTCCCAGGTCCGCAACATCGCCCAGGTCACCACGGCCGTGGCGCGGGGCGACCTGTCGCAGAAGATCACCGTCGACGCGCACGGCGAGATCCTGGAGCTGAAGTCGACCGTCAACACGATGGTCGACCAGCTGTCCTCGTTCGCCGACGAGGTCACGCGGGTGGCCCGCGAGGTCGGCTCCGAGGGCAAGCTCGGCGGTCAGGCGCAGGTGCGCGGCGTCTCCGGCACCTGGCGCGACCTGACGGAAAACGTCAACCAGCTCGCCTCCACGCTGACCACCCAGCTGCGCGCGATCTCGCAGGTGTCCACCGCCGTGACCCGCGGCGACCTTACCCAGCGGATCGCGGTCGAGGCGCTCGGCGAGGTCGCCGAGCTCAAGGACAACATCAACCAGATGATCGTCACGCTGCGCGAGACGACGAAGAAGAACGCCGAGCAGGGCTGGCTGGACTCCAACCTGGCCCGCGTCGGCGGCCTCCTGCAGGGCCAGCGCGACCTCGGCGAGGTCTGCCGCATGATCATGGCCGAGGTGACGCCGCTGGTCGACGCGCAGATCGGCGCGTTCTTCCTGGCCGGCGCCGACCCGACCGCCGGGCTGCGGCTGCGGCTGGAGGCGTCCTACGGCTACATGGCGCCGGGCGCGGAGGTCAGCTTCGCGCCCGGCGAGGGGCTGATCGGGCAGGCGTCGCTGTCGCGGCGCGCGATCCGGGTCAGCGCCCCGCAGGACGGCCGGCTCCAGGTCCGCTCCGGGGTCGCCGCCACCCCACCCGCCGACCTCGTCGTGCTGCCGGTGCTGTTCGAGGGCGAGCCGCTCGGCGTCATCGAGTTCGCCGGCGTCGCCTCGTTCTCCGAGCTGCACCTGGCGTTCCTCGACCGGCTCGTGGTCACCATCGGTGTGGCGCTCAAGACGATCCTCGCCAACCGGCGGACCGAGGAGCTGCTGTCGCAGTCGCAGCGCCTCGCCCTGGAGCTGCAGGACCAGTCGGCCGAGCTGCAGCGCACCAACGCCGAGCTGGAGGAGAAGGCGACGCTGCTGTCCGAGCAGAAGGGCAACATCGAGAAGCAGAATCGTGAGATCGAGATGGCCCGCCTCGGCCTCGAGGAGAAGGCGCAGCAGCTGGCGCAGGCGTCGCAGTACAAGTCGGAGTTCCTCGCCAACATGAGCCACGAGCTGCGCACCCCGCTCAACTCGATGCTGCTGCTGTCCCGGCTGCTCGCCGACAACCCGGACACCAACCTCACCGCGAAGCAGATCGAGTTCGCCGCGACGATCCACAACGCGGGCTCCGACCTGCTCGCGCTCATCGACGACATCCTCGACCTCAGCAAGATCGAGGCCGGCCGCATGGACGTGGAGCCCGGCGAGGTCTCCTTCGACGAGATCCGCTCCTATGTGGAGCAGGCGTTCGCGCCGCAGGCCGAGGACAAGGGGCTGGACTTCACGGTCGGCACCGCCGAGGATCTGCCGCCCGCGATCGTCACCGACCCGCAGCGGCTCCAGCAGATCCTGCGCAACCTGATCTCCAACGCGGTGAAGTTCACCGAGAAGGGCGCGGTCACGCTGTCCATCAGCGTCGCCACGCCCGACCTGCAGTTCACGTCGCCGACCCTGGCCGGCGCCCGGCGGGTGATCGCGTTCGCGGTCCGCGACACGGGCATCGGCATCTCCAACGACAAGGTCGCCCTGATCTTCGAGGCGTTCCAGCAGGCCGACGGCACCACCAGCCGCAAGTACGGTGGCACCGGCCTCGGCCTGTCGATCAGCCGCGAACTGGCCAGGCTGCTCGGCGGCGCGATCGGGGTCACCTCGGAGGTCGGGCGGGGTGCCATCTTCACGCTGTACCTGCCGGACGTCATCGCGACCGAGGTCACCCCGACCGTCCACGCGTTGCCGGCCCAGCCGCTGCCGCCGGTGCGCAGCCTGCCGCCCGGCCCGGCGATGCTGCGGGCGCTGCCGACCCCGGAGCGCCGCCCGACCGCGGCCGCGCACCAGCTCGACGGCGCCACCGTGCTCATCGTCGACGACGACGTACGCAACGTCTTCGCCCTGACCAGCGCCCTGGAGTTGCACGGCATGACCGTTCTGTACGCCGACAACGGCGCCGACGGGGTGCGCGTGCTGTCCGAGCACCCCGGCGTCGACATCGTGCTGATGGACGCGATGATGCCCGACCAGGACGGCAACGAGACGACCCGCGCGATTCGGCGCAACCGGCGCTTCGCGAAGCTGCCGGTGGTGTTCCTGACCGCCAAGGCGATGCCCGGCGACCGTGAGTCGTCCCTCTCCGCGGGGGCCAGCGACTACATCACCAAGCCGGTGGATCTGGACGAACTGCTTGACGTGATGGCCGCCTGGGTAAACGGGGAGGGTCGCGCGGTGTAGGTTGATCGATGACGTCAGAAAGGGGCCGCATCCTTGACTGGACCGGACCGACCGGCGAAGGTGCTGCTCGTCGACGACCGACGGGACAACCTCCTCGCACTGGAGGCCATCCTGCAGGGGTTGCCGGTCCAGACCGTCGGCGCCGACAGCGGTGAGGACGCCCTCAAGCACCTGCTGGTGGACGACTTCGCGCTCATCCTGATGGACGCGCAGATGCCGACGATGGACGGCTTCGAGACCGCCCGGCACATCAAGCGTCGCGAGCGGACCCGGCACGTGCCGATCATCTTCCTGACCGCGGCCGACCGTGACTCGCACCTGGCGCTGCGTGGCTATGCGGCGGGTGCCGTCGACTACCTCACGAAGCCGTTCGACCCGTGGGTGCTGCGGGCGAAGGTGTCCGTGTTCGTCGAGCTGTGGACGAAGACGCAGCAGCTCGCGGCGCAGTCCGACCTGGTCCGGGTCCGCGACGGTGAGCTGCGGGCCGCGGGCGTCGCCGTCGACGAGGCGGCCGCGCTGCTCAAGGCTGGTCTCGCCGCCGGCGGGGAGGTCGGCCGCGACCAGGTGGAGAAGGCGATCTCCGTCCTGTCCAGGCTGTCTAGATAGCGGTCTCCTGGATCATCAGCGCGCCCCTGAGGCCCGTGATGTCCAGGACGCGGATCAGGAACGCACCGACATTGACCAGCACCAGGTAGCTCTGTGCCATGGTCGCCTTGCGGCTGAGCACGACCAGCGTGCCGAGGCCCTGTGAGTCGCAGAACGTCACGCCGGCCATGTCCAGGACCACTCGCGTCGGGGTGTCGCCGCCGAGGATCTCATCGACGGCCGTCGCCAGCCGCTGCACCGTGGACATGTCGATCTCGCCGGCGAGCACCACCACGGTCTCGGGGGGGGGGGGGGGGGGGAGGGGGGGGGGGGAGGGGGGGGGGGGGAGGAGGAGATAGGACACGAGATCAGCCACACGCGCGA
>NZ_JBVJIJ010000029.1:7500-145128 GCF_055586325.1 Dactylosporangium sp. NPDC051087
AAGTGCACACGTCCCACAGCGGAAGGGGGGGGAGGGGGGTTGCAGTTGTTTTCCCCCCCCCCCCCCCCACCCCTCCCCCCCCCCCCCCCCCTTCCCCCCCCCCCCCCCCCCCCACGGTCACGGAAAGGTCCGGTCGATCCACGCTGACAGCCTAACGTGGTTCAGCGCCCGCAGTGGCGTCGGGCACAGGCCGCCCGGGGCCGGTCGGCGTCGCCCTGGGCAGGCTGTCAGAATGGGCAGGCTGTGACAGGTATTGACTCCGCCGGCCTCGGCCCCTATGCGGGTGACGCTCCGGCTTCGCAGGCACTGTTCGACCGCGCTCAAGCCATCGTGCCGGGCGGGGTGAATTCACCTGTCCGGGCGTTCCGCGCGGTCGGTGGCACCCCCAGGTTCATGGTCGGTGGCGAGGGCTGCTGGCTCACCGACGCCGACGGGCGACGCTATGTCGATCTCGTCTGCTCGTGGGGGCCGCTGATCCTCGGCCACGCGCACCCCGAGGTGGTCGGCGCGATCACCGCGGCGGCGGCGCACGGCACCAGCTTCGGCACCCCGACACCGGGCGAGGTGGCACTCGGCGAGGAGATCGTCGCGCGCACCCCGGTCGAGCAGGTCCGCCTGGTCAACTCCGGCACCGAGGCCACGATGAGCGCGCTGCGGCTCGCCCGCGGCTTCACCGGCCGGTCCAAGGTGGTCAAGTTCGCCGGCTGCTACCACGGCCACGTCGACGCGCTGCTCGCCGCCGCCGGGTCCGGCGTGGCGACGCTCGCGCTGCCCGACTCGCCCGGCGTCACCGGCGCGGCGGCAGGGGACACCATCGTGCTGCCGTACAACGACGTCGCCGCGGTCGAAGCGGCCTTCGCCGCCGAGGGCCAGTCGATCGCCGCGGTCATCACCGAGGCCGCCTGCGGCAACATGGGCGTCGTCGCGCCCCGTGACGGGTTCAACGCGAAGCTCGCCGAGATCGCCCACCGGCACGGCGCGCTGCTCATCCTCGACGAGGTCATGACCGGCTTCCGGGTCAGCGGCGCCGGCTGGACCGGCCTCGAGCCCGTCGACGCCGACCTGTGGACCTTCGGCAAGGTCATGGGCGGTGGCCTGCCCGCCGCCGCGTTCGGCGGGCGCGCCACGATCATGGCGCAGCTCGCCCCGGCCGGCCCCGTCTATCAGGCGGGCACCCTGTCGGGCAATCCGCTGGCCTGCGCCGCCGGCCTCGCGACCCTGCGCCTCGCGACCCCCGAGGTCTACGCGCAGCTCGACGCGACGGCGGCCACGATCGGCAAGCTGTCCTCAGATGCGCTGGCGGCGGCGGGTGTACCGCACACGCTCGCCACCGCGGGCAGCATGTTCTCGATCTTCTTCACCGCGCAGCCGGTGCACAACTACGACGACGCCCGCACTCAGGACGTCGCCGCCTTCAAGGCCTTCTTCCACACGATGCTGTCCCGCGGCGTCTACCTGCCGCCGAGCGCCTACGAGTCGTGGTTCGTCTCCACCGCGATCGGCGCCGAGGCGCTGGACGTCATCTCAGCCGCACTCCCACACGCCGCGCGCGCCGCGGCCGCCGCCTCAGCGGGGCTCTCATGACGACCAAGACCATCGTGCACGTCCTCCGGCACGGCGAGGTGCACAACCCCGAGAAGGTCCTCTACGGCCGCCTCCCCGGGTATCGCCTCTCCGAGCTCGGCGTGCAGATGGCCAAGGCCGCCGCCCAGGCCGTCGCGGAGAAGGACATCACCTACGTGGTGGCCAGCCCGCTGGAGCGTGCCCAGCAGACCGCGTCGCCGATCGCCGAGCAGTTCGGGCTGCCGATCGCCGTCGACGAGCGGCTCATCGAGAGCGGCAACTTCTTCGAGGGCAAGCGGGTCGGCGCCGGCGACGGCGCGCTCCGCGACCCGCGCAACTGGTGGGTGCTCCGCGACCCGATGACCCCGTCCTGGGGCGAGCCCTACACGGCGATCGCCGCGCGCATGTTCGCCGCGCTGATGGCCGCCAGGGAGGCCGCCGAGGGCCACGAGGCGGTGTGCGTGTCGCACCAGCTGCCGATCTGGACGCTGCGGCGGCACGTCGAGCGCAAGCGCCTGTGGCACGACCCCCGCAAGCGCGAGTGCAACCTCGCCAGCTACACGAGCTTCCACTTCGAGGACACGAAGATCGTCGGAGTGGCGTACAGCGAACCGGCCGCGCACCTGGTCGCCATGTCGCCGACGGCGCGTGACGCGAAGGGCGCCTGATGTTCTACCGGGTTTTAGGGGCTTTCGTCGCTCTTGTCCTGCTGGCCGCCTGCGACAGCGCCACCCCGCAGAACGCCCTCGGCAGCCGCAAGATCTCCGTCTCGGACCGGGTCGCCGCGCCCGCGGTGCGCGGCGACTACATGGACGTCGCCGGCTCGTTCGACCTCGCCCAGCAAAAAGGCAAGGTCGTCGTCGTCAACTTCTGGGCGTCCTACTGCGCGCCATGCCGCACCGAGGCTCCGGAGCTGGAGAAGGTGTACGCCGCGACCCGCGACGCCGGGGTCCTCTTCGTCGGTGTCAACGTGCACGACCAGCGCGACCCCGCCAAGGCTTTCCTCGCCGACATCAAGCCGACGTACGGCAGCATCTTCGACCCCTCCGCGTCGATCGCGCAGGAGTTCGCGGTGCCGCCCAACTCGATCCCGGCGACCCTCGTCATCGACCGCGCCGGCCGGATCGCCGCCGTGATCCGTATGCAGGTCGACCAGAAGCTCCTTGAGCCGATCGTGCGCGAGCTGCTCGCCGAGCAGGCCTGACCGATGCTGCTCGCCGGCGTCTTTGACTTCACCACCAGCGGGCCGCTGGTCGGTGCGGTCGCGGTGGCCGTCCTCGCCGGGCTGGCCAGCTTCCTGTCGCCGTGCATCCTGCCGCTGGTGCCCGGCTACCTCTCCTACGTCACCGGCCTGGCCGGCGCCGACCTCGACTCCGGGCAGCGCCGCGGCCGGGTCATCGCCGGGATCTCGCTCTTCATCGCCGGGTTCACGGCCGTCTTCGTCACCCTCATCGTCCTGGCCACCAGCGCCGCGATGCAGCTCATGGTCCACCGCCGCACGATAGAGATCGTCGCGGGCGTGATCGTCATCGTCCTCGGTCTGGCCTTCATCGGGCTCGTACCAGGGCTGGAGCGGCAATGGCGGATCCAGAAGCTGCCGGCCGCCGGGCTCGTCGGCGCCCCGGTCTTCGGGGTCGTCTTCGCGCTGTCGTGGGCGCCGTGCACCGGCCCGACGCTCGCCGCGATGATCGCGCTCGGCTCCACCAGCGGCTCGCAGGCCCGGGCGGTGACCCTCGCCGTCGCGTACAGCCTCGGCATCGGCCTGCCGTTCCTCGCCGTGGGGCTGGGCTTCCAGCGGCTCATCGGCGTCATCAAGTTCATCCGGCGCAACAGCCGCTGGGTGACCCGCGTCGGTGGCGCGCTGCTCGTCCTCGTCGGCGTCGCGCTCATCACCGGCGTCTGGCACGACCTCATGATCGCCCTCACGGCCAACCTCGGGCCCGGATTGGTGCCGCTCTGATGATGCGCTGGATCATCTCCGTGTGCCGGCGCGCGTGGCGCCAGCTCACCTCGATGCGCACCGCGCTGGTGCTGCTGTTCCTGCTGGCCGTGGCCGCGATCCCGGGCTCGGTGCTGCCGCAGCGCAACGTGTCGCCGGAGCAGGTCCGCCAGTATCTGCGGGACAACGCCGAGTGGGGTCCGACGCTCGACCGGTTCTTCTTCTTCGACGTGTACGCGTCGCCGTGGTTCTCCGCGATCTACATCCTGCTGTTCGTCTCGCTCGTAGGTTGCCTGGTGCCCCGCTTCCGGGCGCACTTCGTGGCGATGCTGCGCAAGCCCCCGTCCGCTCCCGCGCGGTTCTCCCGGCTCCCGGCCTCCTCCGGCGACCTGCCCGCCGTGCCCGCTTCCTCCGTCGTCGCCGTGCTGCGCCGCCGCCGGTTCCGGACCGTTGTCCGGGAGGTCGGCGACGTCACCGAGATCAGCGCGGAGAAGGGGTACCTGAAGGAGACCGGCAACCTCGTCTTCCACTTCGCGCTGCTGTCGCTGCTCCTCGGCGTCGCCTACGGGTCGTGGTTCGGCTGGCACGGCAACCGGCTGCTCATCCAGGGGCAGGACTTCGCCTTCTGCAACACGCTGCTCAACTACGACGAGCACGCCCTCGGCGCCCAGGTCGGCGAGGGGGACCTGCCGCGCTTCTGCGTCCGGATGGACAAGTTCTCCGCGGCCTACCTCGACAACGGCCAGCCCGTCACCTACAAGGCCGATGTGACCGTCACGCAGAACGGCCGCTCCTCGAAGCACGTCCTGCAGGTCAACGACCCGGTGCGGCTCGACGGCGCCAACGTCTCCCTGCTCGGCCACGGCTACGCCCCGCGGCTGCGCTACACCGACAAGTACGGCAAAACACACGAGCAGGTCGCCGCCTTCCTACCCAAGGACGGCATGCTCACCAGCGACGGCGTCGCGACGTTCCCGGACGTGAACCTCAACCCCGACACCGGCACACGCGACGAAAAGGCGCAGATCGGCTTCTCCGGCGTCTACCTGCCCACGCTGCCGTCGGACCCGTCCGTTGCCTCGTCGGCCTTCCCGGCGGAGAACGACCCGCGCCTGATGCTGCAGGCGTACCAGGGTGTCCTCGGCTTCGACGCCGGCGCGCCCCTTTCCGTGTACACGCTCGACCAGCGCCAGATCGACGCCAAGCGCCTCAACAAGTTCGGCGACCCGATCATGCTCAAGCCCGGCGACAAAGGCACCCTCCCTGACGGCACGACCGTCGAGTTCGTCGGCACCGAGCAGTGGATCAGCATCTCGATCCGGCACGACCCCGGCTCGCCGATCGTCCTGGTCGGCGCCGCCGCGCTGCTGATCGGCCTGCTCGGCTCGCTCACCGGCAAGCGCCGCCGGGTTTTCTTCCGCATCACCCCGACCGGCATGTCGGCCGGCGGCCTGCCCCGCGGCGACTACCCCGGCTTCGCGGAGGAGTTCGCCGCGATCGTCGCCGCGGTGGCCCCTGCCGTGAGCGTGCCCGACCAGGTGGCGCAGACTGACGTCAAGGAGGTCGTTTGATGGGTGGATTGTCGAATCAGCTGCTGGTCGTCACGATCTTCAGCTATGTCCTGGCCATGCTGGCGTATGCCGTCGAATACGCCTTCGGCGCGCGAAGCGTGGTCGGCCAGCGGGTCCTGGTCGGCGCCGGCGGCCCTGACACGGTATCGGACATTTCGGACACAGCCTTTCCTGCCGCTCGCCGGGCAGGCCTCGCCGCTGTCGGCCTGACCGTCCTGGGTTACCTGGCCCACCTCGGCGCCCTCGTCACCCGCGGCATCGCCGCCGAACGGGCCCCCTGGGGCAACATGTACGAGTTCGTCATGACCGCCACCCTGGTCGGCGTCTCGGCATGGCTGGTCGTCCTGGCGAAATGGCGCAACCTGCGCCACCTCGGCCTCTTCGTCACCCTGGTCGCCTCGATTCTGCTCGCGATCGCCGGCATGACGCTGTACGTGCCGGTCGGCCCCCTCGTCCCGGCCCTGCAGTCCTACTGGCTGGTCATCCACGTCGGCGCTGCGTCGATCGCCTCCGGCATCTTCCTCGTCGGCTTCGTCGCCGCCGCCATGCACCTGATCCGCCTCGGCCACGACCAGGGCAAGCGCAACTTCCCCTACAGCCTCGGCGAACGCATCCCCCAGGCCGGCGTCCTGGAGCGCGTCACCTTCCGCGTCCACGCCTTCGCTTTCCCCATCTGGACCTTCGGCGTCATCGCCGGCGCCATCTGGGCCGAAGCCGCGTGGGGCCGATACTGGAACTGGGACCCCAAAGAGGTCTGGTCGTTCATCGCCTGGGTCGTCTACGCCTGCTACCTGCACGCCCGCTCGACCCCGAGCGTCAGCCGCCGCATCACCTCCTGGATCGCCGTCCTCGGCTGGGTCACCATGCTGGTCAACCTCTTCGGCGTCAACCTCGTGGCCAGCGGCCTTCACTCGTACGCCGGCGTCTGACCACTTCACCCGAACCCCGGCGCCCACTCCTTGCGGGCCGCCGGGGTTCGCTGTATCTGCCGGTCCGAGCGGAAGCAGCGCAGGGTGGCCCAGGGGCGTGAGCGAGTCTGGCCGCGTCGAGGAGCTTTGTCGACCGGCGGCGAACACCTTGGCCGTCTCCTGCCCGCGCTGCCTGACGATCCCCGCGACGGGGTGACCGGCAAGAACCCATCCTGCGCCGCATCCAGCCGAAGCCTTGGATACGCAGCCTGTTGCCCCTCGGTCCGTCGGGGTGGCGGCTGCGCAGGTTGGCCAGGAGCTGGAACGCGCCAGCCAGGATGGCCTGGCTGTCAGAGGTGCATCGCCCCGACATGGTTTCTGTGCGCGACTTCGGCGACCGCGGGTCAGCGGCGCCCCGGTGCTGCGCACTTGGGCCTGAGCACCGACATGCGCGCCGAGCCCGCCGTGGCCGAGGCCTTGAGATGGGCCGCGCCGCATCTGACCGTGGCATGGCGGCCTGGCAGGTCGGCCCCTAGTCCCTCAGGTCTGGAGCCAGTCCAGTCGGGCAGCCCGTCGGCGTGGCAAGGGGCTGGCCCGGCGGTTGGTCTACCCGGCAGTTTGATCGGCCGCGGCAGTTGGTCGGCCGCGGCAGGTCGGTCTGGCGGCCGGGCGGTAGTTGGCTGGTCTGGCAGCCAGCCGGCAGTTGGTTGGTCTACCAGCCGGTTGGTCTGGCTGTCCGGCGGCCCAGCGCCCCGGCGGCCGTTTGGTCCAGCGGCTGTCTGGTCCGGCGGCCGTCTGGTCCAGCGGCCGTCTGATCCGGCAGCAGGTCGGCCTGGCCGTCCCTCGGCCCGGCAGCAGCAGGGTCGGCGCGTCGGCCCGCCAGCCCAGCTACCAGTTCGGCCGGCAGCCGTCGCCCCGCAGCTGGTCGGTTCAGCAGTTCGTTGGCCCGGCAGTCACGTGGCGCTCGCGAAGGCGGGGCTCACCCTGCCCGAGCTGCGGCGGCGGTCCGGCGGCAGTCTGGCGCCGGCGATCAATCGACAGTTCGTTGCGGTCGGTCCGGCGGTCCGGTTGAAGCGGAGGCGGCGCAGGGGCGGAGCTGGGCAGGCTTGTTCGGGCGGCAGCGACTGGAGTTGGCTGGGGCGGCAGGTCGTCAGGGTCGGAGGTCGCGCAGGAACGCGGCTCCCGCGGAAGGAACCGGAGCACCCACGCCGGCCAAGCGGCGACGGCCGACCGGCATTGCCCAACTGGTTCGTCTGAGGTGGTGGGTTGTCGCAGGTGCGGCCAGAGCGCGACGGCGGGCGGCATTGCGAGGCCGGTCCGTCTGAGGTGGTGGGTCGAGGCTGCCCAGGTACGGCCCAAGCGGCGACAGCCGACCGGCATGACCCGGCCGGTTCGTCTTACGTGGTGGGTTGAGGCCGCCCAGGTACGGCCAAGCGGCGACAGCCGACCGGCGTTGCCCGGCTGGTGCGTCTGAGGTGGTGGGTTGTCAGGGCCGGAGGCCGCCCAGGATGGTCAGGTCGAGAAGGGCGAAGACGAACAAGGCGATCCCCACAAACCCGTTCGCCGTGAAGAAGGCCCGATTGACCCGGGACAGGTCGGTGGGGCGGACGATGGCGTGCTCGTAGATGAAGGCGGCGGCGGTGGTGGCGAGGCCGATCCACCAGAGCCAGCCGAGGTCGACGAGCTGGCCGAACCACACGAACAGCGCGAACGTCACGACGTGGGCGGCGGTGGAGAGGTGGAGGGCGAAGGGGATGCCGAAGCGGGAGGGGACCGAGTGGACGCCGATCTCGCGGTCGACGGTGGCGTCCTGGCAGGCGTAGATGAGGTCGAAGCCGCCGATCCACAGGCCGACCGCGGCGCCGAGGACCCAGGCGGGGCCGGAGCCGTGCAGGTCACCCGTGACGGCGAGCCAGGCACCGACCGGGCCGACCATCTGGGCGAGGCCGAGCAGGGCGTGGGGCCAGTTGGTGAAGCGTTTGCCATACGGATAGAGGATCAGCGGCACGACGGCGAGCGGGGCGAGGGCCAGGCAGAGCCAGTTGAGCAGGGCGGCGGCGCCGAGGAACACGACCAGGGCGACGGCGGCGCCGGTCCACGCGGTGCGGACGCTGACGGCGCCGGTGACGAGCTCGCGCTGGGAGGTGCGTGGGTTGCGGGCGTCGATGTGGCGGTCGATGATCCGGTTGGCGGCCATGGCGAAGGTGCGGGCGCCGACCATGGCGATCGTCACCAGGAGCAGGTCGATCCAGTTGACCCGGCCACCGTGGATGGTCATGGCGGTCAGCGCCGACAGGTAGGCGAACGGGAGCGCGAACACCGAGTGCTCGATCGCGACGAGCCGCAGGAATGCCTTGACCCGGCTCGGAGGTGCCTCAGCGAGCGTCACTTGAACCCATACTCTCTCCAGCGCTTGTCGACCCGCGCCACGACCTCGGGGGACATGATCATCTCTTCCGGCCAGCCGCGATGGTAGCCCTCTGAGGGGCCCTTGCGGGTCGCGTCGAGGCCGGCCTTGCCACCCCAGAACTGCTGATAGGACGAGTGGTCGAGGTGGTCGACCGGGCCCTCGGTGATCAGCAGGTCGTGCTTGTAGTCGACGTTGCCGAAGGCGCGGAACGCGA
The DNA here is from genome assembly GCF_055586325.1 of Dactylosporangium sp. NPDC051087. Classification (NCBI taxonomy): domain Bacteria; kingdom Bacillati; phylum Actinomycetota; class Actinomycetes; order Micromonosporales; family Micromonosporaceae; genus Dactylosporangium; species Dactylosporangium sp. NPDC051087. The sequence continues at coordinate 16,106 of NZ_JBVJIJ010000029.1, forward strand.
CCTCCGCATAGTCGTGCACGTCGCAGTCCTCGTCGACGACCACGATGAGCTTCGACAGGGACAGCAGATGGGCGCCCCAGATGGCGCTCATGACCTTCTGTGCGTGCTTCGGATAGCGCTTGCGGATGGACACGATCACGCAGTTGTGGAAGACGCCGGCGGCGGGCAGGTCGTAGTCCACGATGTCGGGGATCATGATCTTCAGCAGGGGCAGGAAGATGCGCTCGGTCGCCTTGCCGAGGCCGAGGTCCTCCTGCGGCGGCTTCGACGTGATGATCGAGTGGTAGATCGGCTGCTTGCGGGTCGTCATGCACTCGATGTGCAGCACCGGGAAGTCCTCGACGGGCGTGTAGAACCCGGTGTGGTCGCCGAACGGGCCCTCGGGCAGGCGCTCGCCGGGCTCCAGATAGCCCTCGAGCACGATCTGCGCATTGGCCGGCACCTGCAGCGGCACGGTCAGGCAGTCGACCATCTCGACCCGCTCGCCGCGCAGGAACCCCGCGAACAGGTATTCGTCGATGTCGGACGGCAGCGGGGCGCTCGCCGAATAGGAGACGACCGGGTCGGCGCCGATGGCGATCGCCACCGGCAGGCGCTGACCGAGCCGCTCGGCCACCGCGTGGTGCGCGGTGGAGTCCTTGTGGATCTGCCAGTGCATGCCGAGCGTGTTGTGGCTGTGCTGCTGCAGGCGATAGAGCCCGAGATTGCGCTTGCCGGTCTCTGGGTGCTTGGTGTGGGTGAGGCCGAAGTTGTGGTAGATCCCGCCGTCGTCGGGCCAGATCTGCAGGCCCGGGAGCCGGTTGAGGTCGACCTGGTCGCCCTTGTAGACAACCTCCTGGCACGGGGCGGTCTTCACGTGCTTCGGGGGCACGGCCTTGAGCTGGAGCAGCTTGCCGATGCCGTCGCGGATGCCGGCCCAGCCGACCGGAAGCTCCGGCTTGACCAGCGCCCCGATGCGCTCGCCGACCTCGTCGAGGTGGGAGACGCCGAGCGCCATCGCCATGCGCCGCTCGGTGCCGAACAGGTTGATCGCGACCGGCATGTCGCCGCGCGTCGGCTTGTCGAACACCAGCGCCGGCCCGCCGGCCCGGACGGTGCGCGTGACGACCTCGCTGATCTCCAGGTGCGGGTCGACCGGCGCGGTCACGCGATGCAGCTCACCCGCCCGCTGGAGGGCGGCAAGGAACTCGTTGAGGTCTGCATATGGAAAGCCGCGTGCCATGTACCCATCCTGCCAACCCGGTATGACACTTTCCCGCGCGGGCCGGTCAGATGAGGCACAGCTCAAAGAACGTGGCAGAGTTGACCGCGTGGTGGATCAGCGCAGGCCCTGGGTCGTCGGAGTTTCCGGGGCGTCGGGCACGCCGTATGCGGCCGCGGTGATCCGGGCACTGTTCGACGCGGGCGAGGCCGTCGACCTCGTGGTGTCACGCGCCGCCCGGCTGACGATCCTCGACGAGACCGGTGTTGCCTTCCGTGACGCGCACTGGAAGGATGACCTGGCCACGTGGCTGGGAACGGAAATCAACGACGTCGTCTACTGGCCGGCCGGTGATCTCGCCGCTGGGCCGAGCAGCGGCTCGTACCAGGTCAAGGGCATGATCATCGTGCCGGCGAGCACTGCGGCGTGCGCGGGCATCGCGATCGGGCTCTCCAAGGACCTGCTGCAGCGGGCGGCCGAAGTCAACCTCAAGGAGCGGCGACCGGTGGTCGTCGTCCCGCGGGAGACCCCGGTGACCCGCAGCCACCTGGAGCACCTCATCGCCCTGCTCGACGCCGGCGCCGTGGTCCTCCCCGCCAGCCCCGGCTTCTACTCGGCCGGAGCGGCGGCCACGGCCGCCCAACTCGTCGACTTCATCGCCGGCAAAGTCCTCGACGCTGCCGGCGTGTCTCACACCTTGTTCACTCGTTGGTCGGGTGAACTCGGCCATTCCCGTTAGAGGTGTCGTCGAGCGCGTCGTCCCCTTCGAGCAACGCCCGCACCTCGGATTCCCGGAACCGCCGGTGTCCTCCCGGGGTTCGGATGCTGCTGATCCGGCCGGCCGCCGCCCAGCGTGTCACCGTTTTAGGATCCACACGAAACAAGGCAGCGACCTCGCCGGGCGTCAGCAGACGATCTCCCGTCTCCACGGCCCCTCCTTAACCCATGGGTGGCTCGATCGGGCCCGCGCACCCCCATGCGGCAAGCTGAAAGCACGAGTCATCCTGGGATGTACGCCCATTACAGCACCGCTAGCGTGCCGTGTCCGGGAAACGAGGAAATCGCACGTGTTGGGTAATTAGCTGTGCTAAAACGCTGACCATTAGGCTGGACGGGATGGATGCGATCGATCGACAACTCATCGACCTGCTTCGAGACAACGCCCGTCTTCCATATGCGGAGCTGGCCCGGAAGGTCGGCCTGTCGGCGCCGGCCGTGCATGAACGCGTCGGCAAGCTCGAGTCGTCGGGCGTCATCCAGGGCTACCGGGCCGAGGTCCACCCGGAGGCCGTGGGGCTGCCGCTGACCGCTGTCATCGGCATCGTGCACGACAGCAGCGGCGACACCGACGACATCCTCGAGGCGCTGCGCGGGCACCAGGAGATCGAGTCCTGCTACTTCATGGCGGGCGAGGAATCGTTTCTGTGCAAGGCGCGCGTGAAGACGATCGGCGACCTGGAACGGCTCATCATCGACCTCAACCGCGTCAAAGGCGTCGCCCGCACCCGCACCGCGATCGCCCTCTCCACGAAATGGGAGGGCCGGCCTCAGGCCGCGAGCTAAGCCAGCGTCGCCAGCCCCTCATATTCCACGACGTAGCCATCGGCGTTGAGCTCCAGCTCCGCCGTGAAACCCTCCGACGAATAGCGCACCCGCCGGCCGGGGAGCACCTCATACACCTGCTGGAGGGGCAGAACCGCGAGGCTCGGCAGGAGAATCCAAGCCGCCTCGATCGTCGACGTGGTGCCGGGCTCGGCCCGGTGCAGGCCCAGCCGGCGGATCGGCAACGTGTTGGTCAGCGGGGAGTTGTAGAGATCGACGTCGAGGACCTGATGAAGGCGGTCAGGGTCCTCGATGCCGGAGAACGGCGCCGTCGGCAGCACCCGCTCCAGGTCGCCCTGCTCGCCGGTGGTGACCCGCCATCGCCCGGCGGCGCGCTCCATCCGCAGCGTCCGTCGCCAGCCGGCTCCCTCGGCCGTCACCTCCAGCCGCGTGCTGGCCCAGCTCTCGTCGGTGTGCAGGTCATAGCGGCAGGAATAGAGAGCACTGTCGGCAGCGAAGGCCACACCCTTCGCATAGAGGCCCCGGCGGTCGTCGAGGGTGACGAACTCACCGCCGGTCGTGTCGGTCCGCTGCCAAGCAAACGCCCGAGGAAGCACCGTCATGCATCGACGCTATCCGACCGGTACGACAAAAAGGCGGTCCGCGCCGTTCGCGGACCGCCCTGTCGTCACCTAACGCCGTGGACGACGATCATGTTCGTGACTCGGCCGCCGCGCCGGACGGCCGCCGTGCGAAGGAGCACTGCGCTGGATTCGCACCGGCACGCCGCTCGGCTGCCGGGCGCCCGTGACCTCGGCCAACGCCGGATCGCCGGCCCGCACCCGCAGCTCGGTCGGGGTGACCCCGGCCTTCGCGAGCAGCGCCGCCGCCCGCCGACGCTGCCGCGGCAGCACCAGCGTCACGACCGTGCCTGCAGCCCCGGCCCGCGCGGTGCGACCGGCGCGGTGCAGGTAGTCCTTCTGGTCCCGCGGGAGATCGACATGCACGACCAGCGACACATCGTCGATGTGAATCCCACGGGCGGCGACGTCGGTCGCCACGAGCACGTCACACGTGCCCTCTTTGAACTCGGCCAGCGTGCGCGTGCGCACCCGCTGCGTCTTGCCGCCGTGCAGGGCGCCTGCCCGCACGCCGACGGCCGCGAACTGGTCGACCAGCTCGTCGACGGCCATCTGCGTCTTCACGAACAGGATCGTGCGGCCCTTGCGGGCGGCGATCGACGCGGCGATGGCGAACTTGTCATTCGGCGGGACCAGCAGCACGTGGTGGTCCATGGAGCCGACCGAGGCCGTCGGAGGCTCGATCGAGTGCGTCACCGGGTCGACGAGGAAGCGCCGGACCAGCGTGTCGACATCCTTGTCGAGGGTCGCGGAGAAGAGCAGGCGCTGGCCGGTGGCCGGGGTCTGCTGCAGGATCTCCGTGACCTCCGGGAGGAAGCCCATGTCGGCCATCTGGTCGGCCTCGTCGAGCACGGTGATCTCCACCGAGTCGAGCCGGCAGACGCCGCGCTTGATCAGGTCACCGAGGCGGCCGGGCGTCGCGACGAGCACGTCGACCCCCCGCTCGAGCGACCAGATCTGCCGGTCATACGGCACACCGCCGACGGCGGTCTTGCAGAACAGGCCGAGCGTCTTCGCAAGCGGCGTCAACGCGTCGTTGACCTGCATCGCGAGCTCGCGCGTCGGCACGAGGATCAGCGCCTTCGGCGAATGCGGACGGGACCGCCCGCTGGCCGCCAGCCGGGCGAGCAACGGCAGGCCGAAGGCGAGCGTCTTGCCCGAGCCGGTGCGCCCCCTGCCCAGCACGTCACGGCCCGCGAGCACGTCAGGGACGGTCGCGGCCTGGATGGGGAACGGATCGGTGATGCCCTGGTTGGCAAGCGCACGCACCAACTTGTTGGGCAGTCCTAGGCCAGCGAAACCGGGCCCGGCCTCGGGCTCGTCGGTGGCTTCGGCTTCGAAAATGGAGGGAAACGAACTGGGGTCAGCGAGCAGCAAGGAGCTGGGACCTTCCGATTGGAGACCCTTCAGCTTATCCGATCTCGCCCGCCGACCCCGCGTCGAGGTGTCGCGGTTCACTATTTCTGCGGTACGCCGCTGAACATGTCATCGATGAACGACTTCGAGAACGTGACCGCGAGATAGCCGCCCACCAGCAGCACCACCACGATGATCGCGATGATGATCATGACTTTCAGGTTGCTGGACCCGGCCGGCTCATCGTCGTCCTCGTCCTCTTCCTGCGTACCTTGGCTCAAAATGTGCCCGGTCAGTGAGCCGGAGTTCTCCATAGGGCTGCTGCCGCCGTCGGCCGAGGTCGTTGTCACCGGGGTGACACCTTGCCCGCCATAGACTGTGCCCGCAGAGCCGCGATGGTTCCGTGCCCATTTTCCGTAGCTGTCGGCCGCGGGCGAAGGGCCCGCGTCACTCACCACCTGGGTCTCGTCGGCCGCAGGCGGGGGGATCGCGGGCGGCTGCTGGTGCGCCGGGGGAGCCGGGTTGGCCGGGGCTCCGCTCGACGGGTAGACCGTGCCCGGCGTCCTGTCGTTCTGCGCCCGGTCGTCGCGCTCCGGGCCGGCACCTGACGGCTCCTGGGCTCCCCAGCCGCTCTGGTGCAGCGGGGGCACCCCGGGCCGGTCGGTCGGCAGGGAGTAGGCCTGCTGCTGGCCCTCACCGGGCGGTGGCGCCCAGCCAGGTGCCGCCGGCGCCTCTCCGGCGGGCGCCGGGGGTGCGGCCCAGCTCGGCGCGAACGGCGCCGAGACCGAATCGCCCGCCGGCGGGGGCGGCGTCCAGCCCTGCGCGGCCTGCCCACCAGGCGCCCAGCTCGGGGGCGAGGAGACCGGCGGCGTCGACTCCGAAGGGCTCGCCGACGGGATCGAGAAGGCAGGCGGCGTCGACACGGGCGGCAATGCGTCCGACGGTGTCGAGGACGGCATGGTGTACGACCCATGCCCGCCCCCCTGCGGCGGCGCGAAAGCCGGCCCACCCGAGACGGGCGGCATCGACTCGGACGGTGATGCGGACGGCATGGTGTACGCCGGCGGCGCCGAAGCGGGCGGCGCGAAAGCCGGCGCCCCCGAGACCGGCGGCATCGACTCGGACGGCGATGCGGACGGCATGGTGTACGCCGGCGGCGCCGAAGCGGGCGGCGCGAAAGCCGGCCCACCCGTGACGGGCGGCATCGACTCGGACGGCGATGCGGACGGCATGGTGAATGCCGGCGGCGCCGAAGCGGGCGGCGTGAAGGCCGGCGCCCCCGAGACCGGCGGCATCGAGTCCGACGGCGACGCGGACGGCATGGTGAACGCGGGCGGCGCGGAAGCCGGCGGCCCCGAGACCGGCGGCATCGACTCCGACGGCGACGCGGACGGCATGGTGAACGCCGGCGGCGCCGAAGCGGGCGGCGCGAACGAGCCCGCCCCGGACACAGGTGCTCCGGACGTCGGTGGCCCGAACGCGGGCGGCGCAGATGCCGGCGGTGCCGACTCCGGCGGCGCGAACGCAGGACCACTCGCTGACGGCGGCGCGAACGCGGGACCGCCTGCGGACGGCGGCGCGAACGGCGGCGGCGCGAACGCGGCCGCGCCAGAAACGGGTGCTCCGGACGTCGGCGGCCCAAATGCGGGCGGGGCAGATGCCGGCGGTGCGAACGCGGGCGGCGCCGAGGCAGGCGGCGCTGACGCCGGTGGGTCGAAAGCGGGGCTGCCCGCAGACGGTGGCGCGAACGGCGGCGGTGCGTACGCGGGCGCGCCAGAGGCAGGTGCTCCGGAGGCCGGCGGTGCGAACGCGGGCGGCGCTGACGCCGGGGGAGCCGATGCCGGAGGTGCGAACGCCGGGCCGCCGGACGCGGGTGCTCCGGAGGTCGGCGGTGCGAACGCCGGTGGCGCCGAGGCCGGGGGTGCGAACGCCGGGCCACCGGAGGCGGGAGGGGCCGAAGCCGGCGCCGGTGACCAGGACGGCGCAGGTGGGTTCGAGGGCTGGTCGCCCGTGTTGCCCACCTGCTGCCACGGCTGCGGGGCGGCAGGTGACTGCGGTGCGGCGGGCGGGGGAGCCCAGCCCTGGCCGGGTGCGGCTGCCCAGCTCTGCTCACCCTGAGGGGCGGCGGGCGGCTGCTGCCAACCGGGCTGCGCCGGTGCCGGAGGTGCGGCCCAGCCCTGCTGCGCTGGCGGCGCCGACGCGGGTGGTGCGTTCCAACCCTGGGCGGGCGGCGCTGAGGCCGGGGGTGCGTTCCAGCCTTGCGCGGGTGGCGTCGACACCGGAGGAGCCGTCCAACCCTGCGCGCCCGCGGGCGGCGCTGAGGCCGGAGGTGGGGCCCAGCCCGGTGCGGGCGGGGTCGACGCCGGCTGGCCGGACGGTGCCGCCCAGCCCTGCTGACCCGGCGCACCTTGCGCGGGCGGTGCGGCCCAGCCCTGCTGACCCGGAGCGCCCGGAGCGCCCGGAGCGCCCGGAGCGCCCTGCGCGGGCGGTGCGGGCGGTGCGGCCCAACCCTGCTGGCCTGGCTGGCTCGGGGTTCCGTACACACCGGGCTGCGGCGTGCCGTACTGGCCAGGAGCCGGCTGACCCGGAGCGCCGTGCTGACCCGGAGGGCCGTACTGGCCCGGCTGGCCCGGCGCAGGGTGCTGACCCGCCGGGCCGTGCTGCGGCGGGGTGCCGTACTGGCCCGGCTGAGGGGTGCCGTACGGGGCCGGGGGCTGGTAGGCGGGTGGTTGCTGGACGGGGGTGCCGTACAGGCCGGGCGCCGGGTTCTGCTGGGCCGGGGGTGCCTGCCACTGCTGCGGCGCCGCGGGAGGCTGGGGCGCGACAGGAGGCTGCGGCGCCGCGGGAGGCTGCGCCCACGACGGACCGGCGGGGGCAGCAGCAGCGGCGGCCTGGCCGGAGTCGGCGGTGCCCCACGGATGCTGGGAGGACGGCGTCGTGTACGGCGCCGGCGACTGGAACGGCGCAGGCGGCTGCGGACCCGGCGGCGGCCCCGGGAACGGCCCCGGCCCGGGCTGACCAGGACCCGGGAGCGGCTGCGGACCCGGCGGCGGGCCTGGGAACGGGCCCGGCTCGGGCTGCGGGCCAGGACCCGGGAACGGTTGAGGTGCCGGCTCCGGTTCAGGCACCGGCGTGGGAGTGGGTGCCGGCGGGAACGGCGTCGGGATCGGCTCGGGCTCAGGTGCCGGCGGGAACGGGGTCGGCTCCGGCGTGGGCACCGGCTCCGGGCTCGGGAACGGCGAAGGCTCCGGGCCCGGGATCGGCTCGACCGGCGGCGCGGGCTCCTCCTCGCCGTCGCCGGCCGCAACCGCACCGGAAACGCCGGAGGCGGAGCTGCCAGAGGCGGCCATGGTGTGCGGAAGGGCCATGGAGGTGCGGTAGACGGTGGGAGTAGCGGTGGCGCGGGCGGCCTGCTCGGCCTCCTCGGCGCTCACCGAGTGGATGCCGGGCACCGAGGCGCTCGCCCGGGCGGCCACCACAGCGGCAGCGAACGCCCCGGCCATCGGCAGCACAACCGGCTCCGCGGCCGGCGAAGAAGAAACCGGAGACGAGGACGCGGGTGCCATCAACGGCTCGGCCGGCACGTCGACGACCGGACGGTCGATCGGCGCCAGGACAGGGTCAGCAACAGGCGCGGCCTCAGCGGCCGGAGGCACCGGAGCGGCTTCAGCGGCCGGTACGGCAGGAGGAGCGACCTCTGCGGGCGGGCGCTGCACCGCGAACGGGTGCACCACCTGCGGCTCGGCGGCAGGCGCGGGCTCCGGATCGGCAGGCGCGCTCCACGGCCGGGCGAACGCGTCCCACGAGGACTCCGGCAGCTGCCTGGGCGCCCGCGCCCGGCTCGGCAGCGGCGGCAACGGCTCCTCGGCGGCAGGCGCCGGCGGAGCGGGAGGGTCGATGGACGCGGCAGGAGCGCCGAACCCCGAGACCGGCACCGGCGCGAACGGCGGCGCCGCCACGTCGGAGGGCACCGGCTCCGAGGGGTGGATCTCCGAGTCCGGTGGGGGGCCATACGTCGAGGAGACGGAGTCGGCGCCCGGCAGCTGGAACGCCGGTGGCTCGCCGGAGAGTGCGGCGGCGATGACGTCGGCCTCCGGCTCGGCGCGGCGGCGCGGCCCGTCGGGACCCGCCGGCTGGTCGGGCGCCTCGCTCAGCCCGCTCGTGCCGGCGGAGGCGGGACTCACCCCTGAATCCACCCCGGTGGAGGCGGGCGTCACCCCGGCCTCAACCCCGGAAGGCTCGTCGGGTGCCTCGGAGAGCCCCGAGGATGCGCCGGACGACCCGGCCGAGTCGGTGGAGCTGAACGCCGCGACCATCGCCGCGACCTCCGGGTCGTCCTCTTCGTCCTCGGCGTCCGCGAAGGGGTCGCCGCCGGGCCAGAGGGCGCCGTCGACCGGGGTGGGCGGGAGCTCGTACGCCGCGTCGGGGACGACCTCCTCCTGGATGTCCGCAGGCAGCTCGGCACCGACCGGCGGTGGTGGCGGCAGCGGCGGCAGGTCGCCGCCGTCGAGTGCGTCCGGCTCGGCGGCCGCACCGGTCGTCTGCGGCTGCGCGCCGGGCGGGAACCCGAACGGGGAGTGGGTCCGCACCCCCTCGTCGCGTGCGCCGTCCCGTGTCTCCCGCTCGTCCATTGCAGCCCTCCATGACCGTGCCCTGCCCGGGCGTCATTGCGCTCCCGGCGCGCCCCCTCCGCCAGTCACGGGTCCACGGTGCCACATCGAGTCACGGAACGCTGGACCGGACTGCGTCGGGTTTTGGATCACCGGCTCCAATAGAGCGGGGCGGTCGTCCGGAAACGAACGACCGCCCCAACGAAACCCGAGGCCTCAGTTGCCTGAGGCTGACGCTGTGCTCTGTGCCGATGTACTGGCACCCGCGGTCGACGGCTTGACGGCCGACTTCGACGGTGCGGCGGCCGTGGTGGCCGGCGCGCTCGGCGCCTTCGACGTCTGCTGCTCCGAAGGCTCCGGGTTGGCCGGCGGCGTCGAGACGGGGGGCGTGGAGGCCGGCGGCGTCGAAGGCGGCGGCGTCGTCTCGGTCGGCGTCGGTGACGCCGAGCCTGAGGATGACGGCGAGGCCGAGGACGACGGCGAGGCCGAGGACGACGAGGACGGCGACGTGGTGGTCGACGGAGACGACGAGCTGGGCGTCGCCGTGGTGGTCGAGTTAGGGGCCGGCACCGCCGGGAAGATCCGCGTGGCGCCGAAGAACCGCGACCACTTGACCTGCGCGGTCTTCACCTTCTCGCCCGTCGTCGGCGCGTGCAGCATCTTGCCGCCGCCGATGTAGATGCCCATGTGGTAGATCGAGCGCCAGTCGCCGGAGTCGCTGGCGAAGAAGACCAGGTCGCCGGGGAGCAGCTGGTCGCCGAGCTGGACCTTGGTCGCCCGGATCGCCGGGGTGCCGTGGTACATGTCGTTGGCGACCCGCGGCACGCGGACCCCGACCTGCCCGTACGCCCAATACGCCAGGCCCGAGCAGTCGAACGTGTTCGGGCCTTCGTCGCCCCACACGTACCAGCTGCCGATCTTGCCCATGGCGTAGTTCAGCGCCTGGAGCGCCTTCGGGTTTGCCACCATCCCCTCGACCGGGACGTTGGCGACGGTGCCGAGGCTCTGCTCGGCGGCGGCGTCCGCGGCGGCGATGGCCAGGACGGCTGCCTCGTTGTCCTTCTTGACCTTCTGGTACTCGGCGTCCTTGACCTGGAACTGGGCGTCGAGCGGCGAGAACACGCCCTGCGCCTTGAGGTAGGTGGACTGCGCCAGCTCGTACTGCTGCTTGGCGGCGGCCTCTTCCTGCTCGGCGCGCAGCAGGTCACGGGCGTCCTGCTGGCTGCCCGGCTGCTGACCGATGCCCGGCGCGAGCAGCCCGAACTGGTGCAGGTCGTGCGCGTAGCCGTCGAGCGGGCCGAGACCCGTCGCGCGCTTGTACGCCTCCGCGGCGGCCGAGTCGGCCCGGCTGCGCAGCTCCGCGACCAGGGCGGTGGCGACGCGCAGCTTGTCCTGGGCGTCGGTCGCGGCGGTCTGCGACATCTCCAGGTCGAGCTGCGCCTGCAGGCGTTTCTGCCCGAGTGTGCTGACGTCGATCTCGAGCTTGGCGAGCTGGGTGGCGAGCGGGCCGCGCAGCGAGGTGTTGGTCCCGCCGACGGTCGTGGGCGCGGACGTGCCGCCGGCGCCGGGCATCTGGAGCGTGCCGGAGGCGATCGGCCGGGAGCCGGTGTCGGGGATCGCGCCGCCCGGATCCGCATACGCCGGGCGCGGGATGAGGGAGCACAGCAGCGTGCAGACGATCGTGGCGACGAACATCGACCCACGCCGGTGGCGCCCCCTCTGCTTGGGGATCATCGCCGCGACCTGCGCGGATGCCTCAGCTTCGGCGGGCGGGACCCAGCTGTCGCCGGGATAACTCGCCGCCCTCAACACAAGCCCGTCCATGCCACCGTCCCCAGTCGGTCCGCCCCGCCAATGGTCGATCAGGATCGATCGATCAGTCGGTCTGCCGCCCGACCGTGTTTCTGCCCACTTTTGTTTACCTCACCGAAGCAATCAGCGTCGAGAGCTGATCAATGTCAGCTTCGTCCCGGCGAGATGAATCCCGCACTAACGCGGGGCCCTCTTCGGTCGGGTCCGGCCCGACGTACGCTGGCCCCGTGGATGCAGGTGTGAAGCGTGAACTCGAAGCCAAGGTCATCGCCGGCGAGCGGTTGAGCAGGGAAGACGGCGTCGCGCTGTACGAGAGCGACGATCTTGTCTGGCTGGGCAGGCTGGCCCACCACAAGCGCACCGAGCTCAACGGTGACCGGGTCATGTTCAACGTCAACCGGCACCTGAATCTCACCAATGTCTGTTCCGCAAGCTGCGCATATTGCTCTTTCCAGCGCAAGCCGGGCGAAAAGGACGCGTACACGATGCGCATCCACGAGGCGGTCGCCAAGGCCAAGGAGATGGAGGACGAGCAGCTCACCGAGCTGCACATCGTCAACGGCCTGCACCCGACCCTGCCGTGGAAGTACTACCCGAAGGTCCTGCGCGAGCTGAAGGGCGCGCTGCCCAACGTCAAGCTCAAGGCGTTCACCGCCACCGAGATCCAGTGGTTCGAGAAGATCAGCGGGCTGCCCGCCGACGAGATCTTCGACGAGCTCATCGACGCCGGCCTCGAGTCGCTCACCGGTGGCGGCGCGGAGATCTTCGACTGGGAGGTCCGCCAGCACATCGTCGACCACGCCTGCCACTGGGAGGACTGGTCGCGGATCCACCGCCTCGCCCACAGCAAGGGCCTGCGGACGCCCTCCACGATGCTGTATGGGCACATCGAGGAGCCCAAGCACCGCGTCGACCACGTCATGCGGCTGCGCGAGCTGCAGGACGAGACGGGCGGCTTCACCGTCTTCATCCCGCTGCGCTACCAGCACGACTTCGTCGACTCGGCCGACGGCAAGATCCGCAACAAGCTGCAGGCCCGCACGAAGATGGCCTCGCCCGCGGAGTCGCTCAAGACCTTCGCCGTGTCGCGGCTGATGTTCGACAACGTGCCGCACGTGAAGTGCTTCTGGGTCATGCACGGCCTGTCCGTCGCCCAGCTCTCGCTCAACTTCGGCGTCGACGACCTCGACGGCTCGGTCGTCGAGTACAAGATCACCCACGACGCCGACAGCTACGGCACGCCCAACACGATGCACCGCGAGGACCTGCTGCACCTGATCTGGGACGCGGGCTTCCAGCCCGTCGAGCGCAACACCCGGTATGAGGTCGTCCGGGAGTACGAGAAGCCGACGCCGCTGGCCGCGCGCCGGGCGGAGCCGCAGCAGGTCTGGGCGTAAAACGGCATCATGTCCGCACTGCTGAAGTACACCCTTGCCCGGCTCGGGCTCTTCGTCCTGGCGGCCGGCGCGATGTTCGCCGTGCCGCTCGACATCAGCGTGCTGCTCAAGCTGATGATCGCCGTGGTGGTCTCCGCCGCGCTCGCCTTCTTCCTGTTGAAAGGGCTCCGCGAGGAGGCCTCCGTGCAGGCGGTCGGCGCCGCCGCGCGCCGCACCGAAAAGCGCGAACGACTGCGCGCCGCGCTCAACGGGGATGATGATGGGGGTGAAAGCACCACCAAAGCGGACCAATAGCGCTTAAACCTTGGTTGGTGCAGACCACCCAGGGAGGCGCACGATGGGCCGCAGGCTGTCCGTTTCGCTCACGCTCGCCGGTGTGGGGCTGCTGCTGCTCGTGGGGGTCAACCCCGCCGGCGCGGCGCCCGCCGAGCGGTCCGGCAGATATGTCGTCGACGGCGTGCGGACCGTGCAGGACCGCAACCAGGTCGCCCGCAGCGGCGCCGCCATCGACACGGTCGATCACGGCCGGGCCGAGATCACCGCGCTGCCCTCCGAGGTCCGCAAGCTGCGCGGCCAGGGGTACCGGGTCCAGCCGGTGCTGACCGAGGACTTCCCGGTCGCCGACTCCGGCTACCACAACTACGCGGAGATGGTCGCCGAGCTGGACAAGGCTGTCGCGGACCATCCGAAGATCGCGAGCAAGAGCAGCATCGGCAAGTCGTACCAGGGCCGCGACATGCCATTGATCAAGATCTCCGACAACGTCGCGGTCGACGAGGACGAGCCTGAGGTGCTCTACGGCGCCCACCAGCACGCCCGCGAGCACTTGACCGTCGAGATGGCGCTGTACCTGGTGAAGCTGTACACCGACGGCTACGGCAAGGATCCCCGCATCACGAAACTGGTCGACAGCCGCGAGCTGTGGATCGTGCCCGACCTCAACCCGGACGGCGGCGAATACGACATCGCCACCGGCAGCTACCGCAGCTGGCGCAAGAACCGCCAGCCCAACGCCGGGTCCACCAGCATCGGCACCGACCTCAACCGCAACTGGAGCTTCAAGTTCGCCTGCTGCGGCGGCTCGTCGGGCAACCCGTCGTCGGAGACCTACCACGGCGACTCGGCCTTCTCCGCGCCGGAGACCCAGCACCTGCGCGACTTCGTGCTCAGCCGGCGCATCGGCGGGGTCCAGCAGATCAAGGCGAGCATCGACTTCCACACGTTCTCGGAGCTGATCCTCTGGCCGTACGGGTACACCGGCACCGACACGGCGGCCGGGCTCAACGCCGACCAGGAGTCCGCGTTCCGGACCCTCGGCACCACGATGGCGAAGTCCAACGGCTACACGCCTGAGCAGTCCAGCGACCTGTACATCACCGACGGCTCGATCATCGACTGGCTGTGGGCGACGCAGGGCGTCTTCGCCTACACCTTCGAGATGTACCCCGGGCCCAACTCCGGCGCCGGGTTCTACCCGCCGGCGAGTGTGATCTCCGCGCAGACGGCCCGCAACAAGGAGGCCAGCCTGCAGCTCGCGGAGTACGCCGACTGCGTCTACCGGATCATCGGCAAGCAGGCCCAGTACTGCGGCGCCGACACCGTCTGGTCCGACGACTTCGAGAGCGCGAGCGGCTGGACCGCCGCCAACGGCACCGCGACCAGCGGCCTGTGGGAGCGCGGCAAGCCGGAGGCGACCACGCAGAACGGCCTGAAGCAGCTCGGCGCCGCCGTCAGCGGCGACAACGACCTGGTGACCGGGCGCAAGGCGGGCATCTCGGCGGGCAGCTACGACGTCGACGGCGGCACCACCGGGATGCGGTCGCCGTCCGTCGCGCTGCCGGCCAAGGGCCCGCTGAAGCTGAGCTGGTCCTGGTACTTCGCGCACGCCGCGAACGCGTCCGCCGCCGACAGTTTCAAGGTCAGCGTGCTGCAGAACGGCTCGAAAACCGCGATCTTCACCAAGGCCGGCGCCGCGGTCGACCGCGACGCCGTCTGGGATTCCGCGAGCGCCGACCTGACGCCCTATGCCGGCAAGACGATCCAACTGCTGATCGAGGCGACCGACGCGGCCGGCGCGAGCCTGATCGAGGCCGCCGTGGACGACGTGTCGATCAAGCGAGGTTAGCGAAGGCGCGAGCCCGAGCGTTCGGAGCTAAAAGCGGTAATCGTCGGAAATCTCGATCAGTGCGAAATGCGCTCCTGTGGTGTCGGCGACGCGGGCGTACCAACCCGCCGACGACACCATCGGCTTGCGGGCCACCGTGCCACCCAACTCGGCCACCCGCTCACACGCCGTGACCGCGTCGTCGACCATGAAGCACACCGTCCAGTGCTCCGGCAGCCCCGGCGGGAACCTGTCGTCGATCGGCAGGAGCCCACCGACGGCGTCGTTGTGGTGATGCAGCTCGAAATACGGCTCGGCGTTCTCCGTCTCGACGGCGTGCCAGCCGAAGACCTCGCTGTAGAAGGCGCCGGTCCGGGCCAGGTCGTGGGACGCCAGCTCGTACCAGCAGATCGCGCCCGGCTCGAAGGACACCTGCGCACCGCCGAACCTGCTGCGCTGCCAGGTCCCGAACACCGCCCCACCGGCGTCGCCGAACACGGCCATGGTCCCCAGGTCGCGCACGGTGGTCGGGGGCAGCTTCACCGAACCGCCGGCCCGCTGGACCGCCTCCGTCGTGCCGGCCGGGTCGTCGGTCGAGATCGAGATCAGCCACGCGGGCCGGCCGGCGGTGCGCAGGCCGGCCACCGCGCGGCCGTTGTGCGTGAAGTGCCCGTCGTCATTGAACTGCCAGCCGAAGAGACCGCCGTAGAACGCCCGCGCGGCAACGGGATCGGGACTGCCGACCTCGGCCCAGCACGGCGTGCCCGGTGCGTAACCCCGTACTCGCATTCCGCGTCCTCCCGGTTGTCAGACTGTTTCGAGATAGTGACATCCGGGACGTGATCACGACACCCTATCCAACGGTGCAGGAAGCGGACGTTCGTGCAGAACGTCCAACCGCGAGACGGCCCGGGTCAGGACCACGAACAAGCGGTTGAGCCCGCGCGGCTCGGCCGCCACGATGTCGGCCGGCTCGACGACGATCACGTGGTCGTACTCGAGACCCTTGGCCAGGCTCGCGGGCAGCACGGTGACCCGCTCGGGATCGACGTCCTTGAGATCGGCGGCGATCGCCGGGATCGCCGCGTCCGCCGCGATCACCCCGATCGACCCCTCGAACGCCAGCGCCCGGCGCACCGCGTCCCGCAACGGCGTGGCACCGATCGTCAGCGCACCGTCGGTCCGCAGCGACCGCGCCTCCGGCACGTCGACCCCCAGCGCGGGCAGCAGCCGGTTGGCCAGCGCGACCACCGCGGCCGGCACGCGGAACCCGGTCGTCAGCGGGACCACCCGCGCGGCCGGCTTGCCGAGATGCTCCAGCAGCGTCCGCCACTCCAGCGCGGCCCACGGCGCGGTGCCCTGGGCCAGGTCGCCGAGCAGCGTGATCGACCCGTGCTCCGAACGCCGGGCGATCACCCGCGCCTGCATCGGCGACAGGTCCTGCGCCTCGTCCAGCACCACGTGGCCGAACGACGCGACCCGGTCGATCAGTCCCGCGGCCTCGTCCACCAGTACCGCATCCGCGGCGGTCCAACGGGCCGACTTCGCGGTCTTCGGCGGCCTGGACCAGGTGATCGCCGCCCGCTCGGCCTCGGTGAGCAACTCGTCGGCCGGATCGCTGAGCACCTCGAACACCAGCTGCTCCGGCGTGACCGCGGGCCACGCGTGATCCAGCACCTCGAGCACCGGCTGCGCCTTGCCCATCCGGCGCTGCCAGCCCTCGCTCGGCGAGTCGCCGCGCCGCGCCTCCGACTGCCGCATCAGCAGCGACACGATCCTCGCCCGCACGCGTTCGCGGCCGATCCCGTAGGGCGGCGCCTCCCGCCGCACGTCGTCGACCACCCGCCGCAAGGCCTCGGTGGACACCCGCCACCGGTATGACCCGTCGGAAACGGTCAGCGGCTCCTCGGGCCTGCGGATCTTGCCGTTGAGCCGCTTCGCGAGCACCGTGGCCATCCGGGGGTCGTGCTTGACCTCGGCGGCGGCTTCCTCGTCGACGGCTTTCACGGGTGTACCGAGCAGCCCGTCGATCGTCGACTGTTGCACCTCGATCTCGCCGAGGGCGGGCAGCACGCTGGCGATGTAACTCAGGAACGCGCTGTTCGGCCCCACGATCAGCACCCCGGACCGCTTGAGCCGCTCGCGGTGCAGGTACAGCAGGTACGCCGCCCGGTGCAGCCCGACGGCCGTCTTCCCGGTGCCGGGCGCGCCCTGGACGCAGATCGACTCGTCGAGCTCGGCGCGCACCAGCTCGTCCTGCTCGGGCTGGATGGTGGCGACGATGTCGCGCATCGGCCCGACGCGGGGCCGCTCGATCTCCTCGAGCAGGATGCGGCTGGTGCCGATGTCCTCACCGCTGGTCAGGTTCTCGTCCTCGAAGCTGGTGAGCTCGCCCTTGACGAACCCGAACCGGCGCCGGGCCTTCACGTTCTGTGGATCCTTGACGCTCGCCTGGTAGAACTTCCGGCTCAGCGGCGCCCGCCAGTCGAGCACCATCGGCTCGCCCTTGACGTCGGTGACGTGCCGCCGCCCGACGTGGAAGTTGTCCTGCTCAATCGCCAGCTTCCCAAAGAACAGCGGCGCGTCGGGGTTGTCCGCCAGCTCAGCGATCCGCCGCGCCAGATGCCGCCCCAGCGTCTCCGCCGCGAACGGGTCCCCGGCGACCTGATCACCGGTGGAGAACAGATCCTCGGCATGCTCCCGCATCCGGCGGAGCGCCTTGCGTGATGCATCCAGGTGCGCTCGCTCAACGGCGAGCTCGTCTTGCAGTGCGGGCACGATGATTTCCTTCAGGGGAATCTCAACAGCTGCTCGCTCGCGTATCCGGGTCCAACCCGGCGCGTAGGGACGTCCGCTGCGGTGGCTACCTCACCGCGGCCGTCAAGCGGTCCACAACATTACGCCTGCGGATAGCGCGACTCCACCGAATTATCGCTGTTGCGGACCTGCGCTGCACCCGGGCGCGAAGCGGTGTCGGGGGTACACGATCGGGGCACGTCACGGTGCCGGAGATGGGTGCGTTGGTTACGGTAGCCCGCGACTGGGGAGGAAGGCGGCGGCCAATGGCGAGGCAGATGCGCGGCGAGGGTGGGACGGGCCAGGCAGGCTGGGAGGCGGCGTTGTCGGCCCTGGTTGGTGCGGTCGCGCCGGCGCCTCGGTCGGCGCCTGACGAGGCCGAGCTCGGGCTGCAGTTCGAGATCCTCGATCCCGGCACTGCCGCAGGCCGGAAGCATCGGATTGCGATGCGCCCGGTCGTCCGGGGCCGCACCGGCTGGGTCCGTGGCGGTGTGTCCTGGAGCAATCTGGGCTATCGCCGCTACGACAGCTCCGGGGACACGGAGCGGCACCGCCGGCTTCTCGCCGAGATCATGAAGCTGTCGATCTCTACAACGGACCCGTATCACTACTACGGCCCCCAGCAGGCAATCCATCTCGACGCGATCGGGAGCCGGCGGATTTGGGACCTGCTCGCGGAAGCCGTGGAGGCCGGCATGCCGTTCATGCAGCCCGGCAAGTGGGCCGCACCGGTCATCGTCGGTCGCGGCCCGATCCGCATGTCCCTCCAGGCAGATCGGGACGACGGACACCTGGTGCTCGCTCCGACGCTGATGGCCGATGGTGTGCCGGTCGACCTTGCCCGTTCGCGTCCGATCGGTGAGCCCGCCCACGGCATTGCCTGGTGGGGAGTCCGGGGGGAGGCCGAGCCGCCGCTCAAGGATCAGGTGCTCCGGTTGGCGCCGCTGGCGCGGTCGTTGTCGAAGAGCATGATCAAGACCCTGGGCGGTGCACCGATCCGTATCCCGGTGGGTGACGAGGAGCGGTTCTTCAAGGCGTTCTATCCGGAGCTGCTCCGCGAGGTGGACATCGTTGCGGCCGGAGCGTCGGTGCGCCTGCCAGTCGTCGGGCTGTCTGCGCTGACGCTGAGGTTGGCGCCGCTGCCTGCTCAACGGATGTCGGTCCGGTGGGACTGGGCACTTCCCGTCGGCGACCACCTTCATCGTGAGTCGCTGTGGGTGCCTGCGCCCGCCGGCCAGGCGGCTCACCGCGACGACATTGTCCGGCGGGTCGCGGATCTGGTTTGCAAGCCGGTGCCGGATCTCCTGGAGGTCGTCCCGACTGGTCCAAGGCTGGCCGAGGCGGCTGTGGTAGCCGGAGACGCCATGATCCGACTGCTGGGCGAGGTGGTGCCCAGGCTGGAGGACGTGGACGGTGTCGAGGTCGTGCTGACGCGGGACGCGCCGGTTCCGGAATACCGCGAGACCTACGAAACGCCGGTCATCACATTTGCCGGTGCCGATGGTGAGGCGCAGCAGGACTGGTTCGACCTGTCAGTCCGGGTCAGTGTCGGCGGCGAGCAGGTCGTCTTCGACGATTTGTTCGTCGCGCTCGCGCAGGATCGGCAGTACCTCATCCTGCCCAGCGGTGCGTACTTCAGTCTCGACCGTCCGGAATTTCAGCAGCTCCGCGATCTCATCGCCGAGTCGCGGGCGCTCGAGGATGCCCCGGTAGGGATCCTTCGGGTCGGCCGCTTCCAGGTGGGTCTGTGGGACGAACTGGCCGAGCTCGGCATCGTCACTGGTCAGGCAGCGGCGTGGCAGCAGACGGTTCGGGCGTTGGCCGAGTCCGGCGCCGCTACCGAACACGAGGTGCCGGACCTGATCCGCGCGGATCTCCGTCCGTATCAGCGAGAGGGGTTCCGCTGGCTGGCGGCGCTCTGTGAGTACGGGCTCGGCGGCATCCTTGCCGACGACATGGGGCTCGGCAAGACCCTGCAGGCACTGGCGTTGATCTGCCACGCCCGCTCGCGCGGTCCCTTTCTTGTGGTGGCCCCAGCCAGCGTGATCCACAACTGGGCGAGCGAAGCGGCCCGGTTCGCACCTGGCCTCACGGTCGCCACGGTCACCCAGACTGCCGCCCGGCGCGGCACTGGGCTGGCCGAGGCCGTGACCAGTGCGGATGTCGTGGTCACTTCGTACACCTTGTTCCGTCTTGAATACGAGCAGTACGAGGCCATCGAGTGGGCCGGTCTGGTGTTGGACGAGGCTCAGTTCGTCAAGAACCCGCAGTCCCAGGGGTACCGCTGCGCGAAGCGGCTCCAAACTTCCTTCAAGCTGGCGATCACCGGTACGCCGATGGAGAACAACCTGACCGAGCTGTGGGCGTTGTGCTCCATCACGGCCCCGGGGCTCTTGCCCCGGCCGGACCGGTTCGCCGAGTACTACCGCAACCCGATCGAGAAGGGCAGGGACGTCGATCGCCTCGCCCAGCTCCGCCGCCGGCTCCGTCCGCTCATGCTGCGCCGCCGCAAGGCCGACGTCGCCGTCGACCTGCCCGACAAGCAGGAGCAGGTCATTGAACTGGAACTCGACCGTAAGCACCGCAAGGTGTACCAGACGTATCTGCAACGCGAGCGGCAGAAGGTCCTCGGCCTGCTCGGTGACCTGGAGAAGAACCGCTTCGAGATCTTCCGGTCGCTCACCCTGCTGCGCCAGGCCAGCCTGGACGTCAGCCTGGTCGACGCCAGGCATCACGGCATACCGTCGACCAAATTGGACGCGTTGACCGAACGGATTTCCGATCTGGTGGTCGAAGGACATCGGACCCTGGTGTTCAGCCAGTTCACCCGGTTTCTGACCGCCGCCCGCGATCGGCTGGAGCAGGCCGGGATCGAATGCGCGTACCTCGACGGCAAGACCCGTGACCGGGCAGCCGTGCTCACCGCATTCAAGGAAGGCACCGCCCCGGTGTTCCTGATCAGCCTGAAGGCTGGGGGATTCGGCCTGAATCTCACCGAAGCTGACTACTGCATCCTGCTCGACCCGTGGTGGAATCCGGCCACCGAGGCGCAGGCGGTGGACCGCATCCACCGCATCGGCCAGTCCCGCAGCGTCATGGTCTACCGGCTGGTGGCGAAGGAGACCATTGAGGAGAAGGTCATGGCGCTGAAGGCGCGCAAGGCCGAACTGTTCAGCAGCGTCGTCGACGGCGGCGAGTTCGCCTCCGCACAACTGACTGCCGCGGACATCCGCAGCCTGCTCGAATAGTACGTACCCTGCGGCAGGCGGGTTCGATACCGGGACTGGTCCCTTCGGTGCGGTCGGCGTGGCATCCTTGTGGCAGGATCCGCCAGGGGGTGAGTCGCCGATGAGCGTGGCCGTGCTTGAGCATGTCGGTCCGTGGACCGAGGACGAATACTTCGCCCTCGGTGAGACCACGAATCGGATCGAGTTGTTCGACGGGAGTCTGCTGGTGAGCCCGGCACCGACCACACGCCACCAGCACATTTCCAGGCGCCTGGCCAACGTGATCGATACGCCGGCCGACGCGGCTGGTCTCTGGGTGTACGAAGCGGTGAACGTCCGCCTGGCAAGTGGCCGGATCTTCATCCCCGATCTCGTGGTGACGCCCATTGAGGACGTCACGATGATCGACGCGGAGGATGTGGCGCTGGTGGGCGAGGTCGTCTCACCCGGCAACGCGGGTGCCGATCGACTGTTGAAGATGCAGCTCTACGCTGCCGCGCGGATCGAGTGGTATTTGCTTGTCGAGCCTGAGCAGCCGGATTTGGTGACGCTGCGGCTGCTGCGGCTTGACGGTCAGCACTACATCGAGCATGCGGTCGCGAAGGACGGCGAGACGCTGACCGCCGACGGTCCGTTCGCGATCGAAATCGATACTCGCGCCCTGCTACGTCGTCGATAGGCTGGTTGCTCCGGGAGCCTCGGAAGTGTGTCAGTTTCCGGGGTTGGGGTTCCCGGTGCCGGGCGCGCCCTGGACGCAGATCGACTCGTCGAGCTCGGCCCGGACCAGCTCGTCCTGCTCCGGCTGGATCGTCGCGACGATGTCCCGCATCGGCCCCACGCGCGGCCGCTCGATCTCCTCCAGCAGGATCCGGCTGGTGCCGACCTCCTCACCCGCCTGCAGGTTCTCGTCCTCGAAGCTGGTCAGCTCCCCTTTGACGAACCCGAACCGCCGCCGCGCCTTGACGTCCTGCGGGTCCTTGACGCTCGCCTGGTAGAACTTCCGGGAGATCGGCGCCCGCCAGTCGAGCACCATCGGCTCCCCGGCCACGTCGGTGACATGCCGCCGCCCGACATGAAACCTGTCCTCGTCGATGCTCAACTTCCCGAAGAACAGCGGGGTGTCGGGACTGTCGGCCAGCTCGGCGATCCGCCGGGCCAGATGCCGCCCGAGCGTCTCCGCCGCGAACGGGTCCCCGGCGACCTGGTCACCGGTCGAGTAGAGATCCTCGGCATGCTCCCGCATCCTGCGGAGCGCTTTGCGTGAGGCTTCCAGATGCGCTCGCTCAGCGGCGAGCTCGTCTTGCAGTGCGGGCACGTTGATTTCCTTCAGGGGAATCTCAGCAGCTGCTCGCTCGCGTATCCGAGGTCCACCCCCGGCGCGTAGGGACGTCCGCTGCGGTGCCTACCTCACCGCGGCCGTCAAGCGGTCGTTCACTTTACGCGCGACGCGTCCACCGATCCACCGAATATCGCAGTTCCGGAGGTTCCGGCCCGGAACGCATCGCGCCCCGGGCCGGCTCCTGTCACATCAGGCCGTTGTGGATGGCCGTGGTGAGTTCTCCGGCGGCGGTGTCCCCGTCCAGCGACCAGGCCATCGCCCCGCCGAGGCCGTTGGCCTTGATGTAGGCCGTCTTCTGAGCGATCACCTGCGGGGTGTCGTAGGACCAGAAGGTGCTGCTGCCGTACTTCCAGGACGCGACCGCGACCGGGTCGTAGAGGACCGCGCCCTGCTTCGTGATCACCTTCTTGTAGTCCTCGGTGCCGTCCTCGTAGGTGCCCCGAGCCGGGCCCGTCGACGTCTGGAGCAGACCGTTGTTGGTCGCCGGCACGCCGGCCCAGCCCTTGGCGTAGTAGGGGATGCCCGCGACGAGCTTCGCCGCGGGCGCCCCGCCGTTCAGGTAGGTCTGCACGGCCAGATCGACACTGAAAGCGTGCTGCGGGGTGGAGTACAGGTTGGACTGGTGCCCGGTCCTGGCGTTCCACGGCCCGACGAAGTCGTAACCCTGCACGGTGACGAAGTCCATGCTGGCCAGCAACGGGGCGATCTCGACGCCCGCGGCGATCTTCGCCGGGTCGGCGGGCAGGAACGCGGTCAGCGAGTAGTGCTTGCCGGTCTGCGCTCCGTACGCGTCGAGCTGACGGCGGAATTCGGCCGCCAGCAGCGTGAAGTTCTGCTTGTCCTCGGGGCGGACCACGTTGCCGACGTTGCCTTCGGAGCCGGGCCACTCCCAGTCGAGGTCGATGCCATCGAAGACGCCGTAGCCGCTCCCGACGCCACCTCGGGTGGAGTTGCCGATGAACGGCAGGTTGCCCTTGAGATAGAGGTCGACGCAGCTGGCCACCATGGCCTGCCGGGAGGCTGCGGTCATCGCCGCGTCGGAGAAGTACTTCGACCAGGTCCAGCCGCCCAGGGAGATCTGCACCTTGAGGCCGGGGTACATCGCCTTGAGCTTCTTGAGCTGGTTGAAGTTGCCTGCCAGCGGCTGGCTGTAGACGTCGCCCACGCCATCGACCGACTCGCCGGCCTTGAAGCCCTTCTGGTAGTCGGCCCAGGCGTCACCGACACCGGCCGCGTTGGCCTCGAAGCACTTGCCATCCGCCCCGACGTTGCCGAATGCGTAGTTGATGTGGGTGAGCTTGCCCGCCATTCCGGCGGTGTGCACGTTCTTGACCTGGAAGTTGCGGCGGTAGACGCCCCACTGCGTGAAGTAGCCGACCTTGATGGGATTGCTGGCCGCGGCAGTGACCGCTGCCGGTGCGGCCGCTGCAGGTGACGTGACGACGGCGATACAGGCCGCCAGCATCGCGCCGGCGACGGCGGCACGCATGACGCGTGGCTTCATTTGGGCCTCCCTGTGTTGTGGGGCGCACCGATCGAGCGTGTTGCGCAGACATCCGAGCTGGGGCGGATGCGGTTGGGGTCGCCGACCTCGTAGGCCGGCGACCCCAACGTGGTACAGCCGGTGCTATCGCACGGCGTTGTACGCGTTCACTTCACCGGCACCGTAGAAGCCGTTGCGGTTCCCGCCCGAGCACGTCGCCTCGAAGCCCTGCAGGAGAGGGACGGGGTTGTACACGCCACTGGGGCAGGGCAGCGCGTCCGCGGTGCGCTCCAGCAGGGACGCCAGGGCCCCCGGCTGCAGACCCGGGTGGGCGGAGAGCGCCAGTGCGGCGACGCCGGCCGCGTGCGGACCGGCCATCGAGGTGCCTTGC
Organism: Dactylosporangium sp. NPDC051087; assembly: GCF_055586325.1. NCBI lineage: Bacteria > Bacillati > Actinomycetota > Actinomycetes > Micromonosporales > Micromonosporaceae > Dactylosporangium > Dactylosporangium sp. NPDC051087. The sequence goes on from NZ_JBVJIJ010000029.1 coordinate 40,005, forward strand.
TTGTAGCCCCAACCATTGGTCTTCGTCGTCGTGTTGAAGGTGGTCGACAGGATGCCGTCGGCCGGCGTCGACGGGGAGCCGAGGTTCCGGAAGCGGGTGTCGCCGCCGGGCGCCGTGACGTCGACGACCCCCTGGCCGTACGACGAGTAGTAGCTCTTCAACCGGGTCGGGCCGACCGCTGAGACGGTCACCACGCCGGGCGCCTCGGCCGGCAGGTCGATGCAGGCGCCGGTGATCGTACGGTCCTCGACCGGGAAGCTGCCGTCGTTCGGGCTGCCGCTGTCGATGAACTTGTGCTGCAGGTCGACGTTGGAGTTGCCCGCTGAGGCGACGTTGAGCACGCCCTTGTTCTGCGAGTACCGGATCGCGCGCTGGACGGCCGTCCAGACCGGGCGCTGCCGCGAGTCGTTGCGGCAGTTGAACTCCCACGGGTCGATGAAGTAGCTGTTGTTGGTGATCTGCATGCCGTGGTCGGCGGCCCAGAGGAAGCCGCAGACGGCCGCTTCGGGATAGATGAAGCCGTCGTCGTTGACCACCTTCACGGAGGCGACCTTCACGCCGGGTGCCACGCCGGCGACGCCGATCCCGTTGATGGCCGCGGCGATCGTGCCGGCTACGTGCGTGCCGTGGTCGGAGGTGGTCGGGTTCCAGGCGGCCTCGGCCGTGTCGACCACGCCGCCGACGCAGGACGCGCTCTTGTCCTTCGCGATCTGCGTGGCGAGGTCGGGGTGGGAGCTGGAGATACCGCTGTCGAGGACCCCGACGACCACGTTCGGGCTGCCGGTGGTCACCTTGTGCGCCTGCGGAACATTGATCTGGGCCATGTCCCACTGCTGGCCGAACAGCGGCTCGCCGGTCGGGTCGCCGCCGGCCTGCTGCACCGTGAGGTCGGAGACCTCCATGGTGGTGCTGTCCTCGAGCGCGGTGCCGAGACCCGCGGTGGACGCGACGGCATCCACGCCCGCGCCCGACACCGCGGTCGCGAACGCCGGGTTGGTCGAGCGAGCCACGAGCACGCCGATCTGGCGGTAGTTCGCGACGACCGCGCCGCCGGCGGCGACGATCCGGTCTGCCGCTCGAGCTGTTGACCGACCCTGTGGCGCGAGCACGATGTACGTGCCTTCCGGTCCTGCCGCCAAAGCCTGCGTCGGTAACGCTGCGGCGGTCAGGACGCCGGCACCGACCGCGGCGGCGGACGCGGCTGCCAGTGCCTTGCGACGAGATAGTCTCACGGTGAACCTTTCCGTCGGACTGTCGATCGACGTGCGTTGTAACGCCACGTCCGCAAAAAAGAGCGCGGTCGGGCGGGTCGGCGTTACATCAGATCGCGTCACGGCAGTCCGGGGTGCTCACGGTGCCGGCCCACTGTCGGGGCAGCTCCCTCGAGCTAAGGCAGGATCCATCGTTGTGCATCGGACCGGTCGCAGGCCGCCATCCGCTGCAGGGCTCTGCTGTCTGCGTCGCCCGGTCCCCCGAGACACAGTCCCGAAGCCTGATTGATCAGCGAACCCGCGGGTCCTGACCGCCACTGCTGGGCCGGTCCACCATCACAGTTCTGCAGACGGACCCGGTCACCTGATGCTTGCAGGCATCGGCCAAGGACCCGAATGATGCCGCCGTCCGTCACGGTCCATGCCTGGCCGGAGGTGCCGTTGCAGTCCCACCTGCGGATCCCGTCGCCGTTGGGGCCGGCGTTGCTGTCCAGGCACAGCCCGGAAACGCTGGTGATCCGGCCGGTGCCGGACTCGCCTCCATGCGAAGGCGACAGGGCGGGCTGCCCGCTGAGCACGGGGCTGCCGCCCGGCGGGGCGGCATCCGATGGTTTGAGCGATGCCTTGGGCCGAGACTGCCCCCCGAGGACGGACGACGCTCTTGCCGTTGCCGGCGTGTTCGACGCCGGCGACGCCGGTGGGGCCGGCACGGCAGCCGTCCTGGATTGACCGCTCTTCGGCGCTGTGGTCCCGGCCGCGCCCGGAGCGGGAGCCGCAGGCCGATCGCCGACGCTCAGCGCAAGCACGGTGGCGCCCAGCGCGAGCATCAGCATGCCCGAGCCGGCGGCAAGGAGGCGTCGCCGGGCCCGATTGACCGGAGGGGCGGCCGGCGCGGGGGGCGTGCCGGCCCCTGCGCCGGCGCGGGTCAGAGGGATGTCGGCGGGCGGGCCGTCGTCTTCGGGTCGGCCGGCGGACGCCGGTGCGTCATCCAGGGGCTTTTCGCCCGCGTGCTGGTGCTCAAGAATGCGGACGTAGGGACGAATCAGAAGCGGCTCGTCGTCGACCTCCGGCCCGGCCGTGCCCGCATCCGTCACGTTGGGATAGGTCCCGGGTCGCATGCCGCCGAACGTAACGGCTATCGGCGTGTGCCGATGAGATCGCGGAGGGTGAACCTGCGAATCCACCCTCGGACTCACCCGCCATGGGTGAGAATGCCCGGGCGGTCAGGGCCAGGTGTGGACCCTGACCGCCCGGCTGATCGTCAGCTGACGGGGATGTTCACGGTCAGCGTCTTGTTGTTCTTGACCTGGAACGGGGTGGCGGAGGCGAAGTTCGTGCCGCCGACCCAGCCGTAATGGCCGTCCCCGGTCGACCACTGCAGCTTCACCTGCTGCGGTGCGAGGTTGGCCAGCACGTAGGGATTGTTGTCGTACGCCTGCGCGCCGATCGAGACGGCGTCGCCGGTGACGGCGTTGTAGGCGAGCACGCCGCCGTCGAGCCGGTGTCCGGCGGCGTCGTGGAACGTGCCGGTGACCGTGCCGCCGCCGGTGCGCAGCTTGTAGTTGCTGGTGACGTTCTTGCCGGCGCGGACGGTCACCAGGGTGGCCTCGGGCCGGCTCACCGCGTTGCCCGACCAGCGCCACTGGTAGCCGTTCGTCGCGAACTCCACCGGCCACGCGTACGGTCCGACGCCGGGCAGCACGTAGGTCCCGTCTTCGGCGGTGCTGACCGGGCAGCCGTCGCCGGCGAAGCCCGGGGTCCTGGCGATCACCGACACGCACACGGCCTGGACGGGAGCGCCGGTGTTGACGTCGGTGACCTTGCCCTTGATCGTGCCGGACTGGTCGAAGCGCACGAGCGGGGCCGTGATCTGGCCCCCTGCCGCGACCGTGACCTGCGCGGCGGCGCCGCGGTCGCCGGTGCCGCCGGTCGCGCCGACCCACTGCGACCCGAGCGCGTCGTCGGTCGGGTCGGCGAAGAGCTGGTAGGTGCCGGCCTCGAGCGGGCCGATGACCACGGTGCCCGGGACCTGCGGCGACTCCCACTCCGAGCAGTAGTACGTGCTGATGTAGTTGGGGTGCTCACCGAAGTACGGGAACTGCACGCCGACCTTGGCCGCGGTCGCGCAGCCCTCGGCGGTCGCGCCGCCGGCCCGCTTGACCATCGGCACGGTGATCGTCGCGCCGCGGCGCAGGGGCACGTCGATCGTCGTGGTCTGGCCGGCGACGATGGTGCCTGTCGCGGCGGAGTTCTCGAAGTGCAGATGGTCGTTGATGTTGACGGTGAAGCTCCACGCGCCGGCGGGGACGTCGTCCAGGACGATCTCCGTCGAGTCCGCGCAGCCGCTGAGGTTGGTGTTGATGGTCGCGTAGGCGCAGAAGTGCGACAGCGGCTCGCCGGTCGTGGCGTCGTGCGCGATGAGGCGCACGGTGCCCCGCGGCAGGAACTGCTCGTCCACGGTGGTCACCTGGCCGCTGGTCACCGTGATGTGCGCGGCGGCATCCTTGTCGAGCGTGTTGTGGGCGTACTGCGGAATCCACCGCGGCCCGTTGAACCCGACCGTCCAGCCGCCGGGCACGAGATCGTCCAGGCGGTAGCGCCCGTCCGCGTCCGTGGTCCCGTAGCGCGGGGCGATGTCGCTGTACTGCGTGGACTCGGCGAAGACGCTGACGCCGCCCGCCGGGGTGCCGTCGGGGTTGGTCAGCCGCCCGGCGATCGACCCGGTCGGCAATACCGTCTCGGTCAGCGGGGTCGCCGATCCGGCGGTCACCTGGATCGCGGCGGCACTGTCGAAGCTCGGTGCGCCGCCGTTCCACTGGTAGAACGAGTACCGCACGTAGAACCTGACCTTGTAGGCGCCCGGCGGCAGGTCCAGCCCGAACGTGCCGTCGAAACCGACACCCGTGCTGCTGACGGAGTGCTGGCCCTCGGCCGTGTAGGCCTCCGCGTACCCCTGGACCGGCGAACCGTCGGCGTTGCGCAGTGTGCCGGCGATCCGGCCGGTCGCCAGCAGCTGCTCGTCGGCGACTGCCGTGGCCCCCGCGGCCACGGAGACGGGGTCGGCTTCGCTGAGCCGCAGCTTCTGGTGCGCGTACTGCTCGAAGGAGCTGCCGGCCGCCCGGAAGCTCAGGGCGTAGCGACCTGCCTCGAGGTTGCCGAAGCTGTACGCCCCGGCGCTGTCGGTCTGCGTGAACGTGGGCTGGCCGAAGGTGTCGAGGGCGGTGGCCCACACGCTGGCGCCGGCGGCGGGCGCGCCGGTCGGGTCGGTGAGGTGGCCGGTGATGGACGAGGTGCCGCTCGCGGTGGCCGGAGCGGCGGTGATCGCCGTCGCCGTCGCGATGAAGGTGGCCGTCACTGCCGCGTACAGCAGCGGACGGCGCAGGACATGCTTACGCATCTGCGCTCCCGGAGAGTTGAGGGGTGGCGCATCGATACTTCCCGAGGCGGCCGCGGCCGTGGGACCGCAGCGACTTTTCCTCCACAGTGGACAAAACCGGATGCGGCGTGCTTGGTGGCGAATCTCCCCGTTGGTCCACATCGGACCTCCGGGCGTCACCGCATTTCCAGCATGCTCCGGAGGGTGGTGGCGTCGACGTTGGCGCCGAAGGGGGCGGTGCCTGGGCCCAGGCGGGCGCCCTCGGCGAGGGGGCCGACGATCACCGGGTCGAAGCCGAGGGCGTCGACGAGGGCGGCGACGGCGGGCAGGTCCGAGTCGCCGGCGATCGCGATGGCCTTGCGGTCGGGGGCGCCGGCGGGGCGGGACGAGTCCTCCAGGTCGTGGTAGCCCATGTGGTTGAAGGCCTTCACCACGCGCGACCCCGGAAGGAAGGCCTGGACGACCTCGCTGGAGGAGGCGAGGTCGTCGCGGATGCCGTCGACCTCCCACCAGTAGTTCATGGCGTCGATGACGAGCTTGCCGCGCAGCTCGGGCGCGGGGATGCCGCGGTGCTTGCCGAGCGGCAGCGCGAGGATGACGGCGTCCGCGCGGGCGGCGGCGTCGCGGGCCGTGGTGGCCTCCGCGCCCGGCGCGAGCACGTCGACGGTGAGCGCGATCGCCGACGGGTCACCGGAGCCCGCGATGAGCACCCGGTGGCCCGCGGCCACCGCAAGGCGGGCGAGGACCGTGCCCACCTTGCCGGCGCCGAGGATGCCCAGGATCATGCCAGCAGCTCCTTGACCATGGGGATCACCTTCGTGCCGTAGAGCTCGACCGCCCGCGTCCTCGCGCTGACGGGCTGGGCGCCCGCGGTGTAGATCAGGTCGAAGCGGCCGACGCCGACAGCGCGGACCGCGGCGGCGATCTTGTGGGCGACCGTCGTGGGTGAGCCGATGTAGAGGGAGCCGTGGGCGACCTCGGCGTCGAACTCCTCGCGGCGGATCGGCGGCCAGCCGCGCAGCGCTCCGATGCGGTCGCGGATGACCCGGTAGTGCGGCCAGAAGATCTCCTTGGCCTCCTCGTCGGTGTCGGCGACGAAGCCCGGCGAGTGCATGCCGACCGGGTGCGCGGTGGTGCCCAGCTGGTCGGCGGCGCGCCGGTACAGCTCCACGTAAGGCTTGAAGCGTTCCGGCTTCCCGCCGATGATCGCGAGCATGAGCGGCAGGCCGTAACGGGCGGTGCGCACGACCGACTGCGGCGAGCCGCCGACGCCGACCCAGGTGTCGAGGCGGCCGGACTCGGTCTTCGGGAAGACGTCCGCGCCGACCAGCGGTGCGCGCGTCGTGCCGCTCCAGGTGACCGGCCGCTCGTCGAGCAGCTTCACGAAGAGGTCGATCTTCTCCTCGAAGAGGATGTCGTAGTCGGCGAGGTCGTAGCCGAACAGCGGGAACGACTCCGTGAACGAGCCGCGCCCGAGGATGACCTCGGCCCGGCCGTTCGAGAGCGCGTCGACGGTCGCGAAGCGCTGGAACACCCGGACCGGGTCGTCGGAGCTGAGCACGGTCACGCCGGACGCGAGCCGGATGCGCGAGGTCCGCGTGGCGATCCCGGCGAGCACCGTCTCGGGCGTCGACACCGAATACTCCGGCCGGTGGTGCTCGCCGAGGGCGATGACGTCCACGCCGAGCTCGTCGGCGATCACCGCCTCCTCGAGGACCTGCCGGATCGCGGCGGCGTGGGAGACGGGTGCGCCGGCGTCGTCCGAGGGGACGTCGCCGAACGTGTCGAGGCCGAACTCCAGATCAGACATGGCCGGGGCTCCTTCCGCGGTAATTGACGTGTCAATTATGTGCACCGTATGATTGACACGTCAATTGGAGGGCCCATGACGAAGCGCACACTGCCGACCACCGACGAGCTGCGGATCTGGCGGGACTTCATCGAGACCGCGGACGCGCTGCGGGCGGAGCTGGCGTCGCGCCTGCAGAGCGAGACCTCGCTGTCCCCGGGGGACTACGTGGTCCTGCTCGCCCTCAGCGAGGCGCCCGACCGGCGGATGCGCTCATCCGAGCTGGCCGCCGGGATCGGCTGGGAGCGCAGCCGGCTGTCGCACCACCTCGGCAGGATGGAGCGGCGCGGGCTGATCCGCCGCGAGGAGTGCGCCAGCGACAGCCGGGGCGCCGAGATCGTGCTCGCCGAGGCCGGCGCGGCGGCGTTTCACGGCGCGACGGTGCCGCACCTGCGCGCCGTCCGGGAGCTGTTCGTCGACGCGCTCACGGCCGAGCAGCTGGCCGCCGCGGGGGAGCTGGCCGGCGCGCTGCGGCACCGTCTAGAAGTGGTCGCGGAGCTCGGGGAGCAGCTCGAAGGCAAGGAACGCCGCACCGGTCGGGTCCATTAGGAAGGCACCCAGGCCGATGCCCGCGTCGACCGGGCCGGCCATCGCCCGGCCGCCGAGTGACGCGGCCCGGGCCGCGGTGGCGGCGCAGTCGTCCACCAGGAAGATCGTGCGCCAGTGTGCGGGCGTTCCCGGCGGGTACAGCTCACCCATCGGGCTCATGCCGCCGACCACCCGGTTCGTGGCGACCCACTCGTGATACTCCTGGTTGGCGCCCGCGGAGCCGGCGCGTTCGGTCCAGCCGAAGACCTTGCCGTAGAAGCTGACCGCGGCCGGGATGTCGGGGGTGACGACCTCGCTCCAGCAGATCGTGTCCGACTCGTTGACGACCTGGGTGCCGGCGAACGTCCCCCGCTGCCACGCGCCGAAGACCGCGCCGCTCGCGTCGGCGAAGAGGGCGCTGTCCCCCCGCGTACCGGCGGCGAACGGCGCGACGAGGACGCTGCCGCCCGCGTCGGTGACGAGGCCCGCAGTGGCCGAGATGTCCTCTGTGGACACGTAGCTCAGCCACGCCGAGCGGCTGCCCGGTGCCGCGGCCAGCCCGGCGACGGCCAGGTCGCGCAGCAGGAACGTGGTCGTGCCGTCGTCGGCCGCTGCCGTGGTCCAGCCGAAGAGCCCGCTGTAGAAGTCCGCCGAGACGCCGGCATCGGCGCTGGTGAGCACCGTCCAGCACGGCGTCGCGGGGGCGTAGCCACGTACTCGCACCAGGTCTCCCAAGTTGAAGATCCAAAGAGCCCCACAATAAGAAAAAAGGTCTGACCTCAGATCATCCGAAGGGTCATGAATACCCTGGGTACGTGGCTGATGAGACTCCGGTCCGGCTGGATCCGGCACGCGCGCAGATCCGGGACGCCTCGACGATGCGGGCGTTGGCGCACCCGGCGAGGATCGCCATCCTCGACCGGCTCTTCGACGGCGAGCCGGCGACGGCGACCGAGCTCGCCGAGGTCTGCGGGCTGTCGCCCAGCGCGACCAGCTACCACCTGCGCGAGCTGGCCAAGGTCAATCTGATCGAGCAAGCGCCGAGCCGCGGCGACGGGCGGGAGCGCGTCTGGCGCAGCCAGCTGCAGGGGCTCAACATCGAGGCCGGGCCGGAGGGCGGCGCCGCTGAGAGGGCCGCGGACCAGGAGCTGTCGCTGATGTTCCTGGAGATCGAGGATGCCCGGGCGCGGGCCTGGCTGAGCCGCCGCGACGAGGAGCCCTACGAGTGGTACACGGCCGCGACCTCGGCCGACATGCAGATCCAAGTCACCGCGGACGAGCTCAAGGCGCTCAACGACGAGGTGTTCGCGCTGTTCCAGCGCTACGCGCGGGCCCGCCGCGCCGACCCGCCGGAGGGATCCCGGCAGGTGAACGTGACGTACCGGACCTTTCCCCGTACTTAGGAAAACCACTGGCGATCATCAGATGTGAAGGATTATTTTCGAAGTATGTCCTTCACATCTGCCCGTGATGTGTACCTGCTCGCGGTCGCGCGCGGCATCTCGTTCCTCGGGGACTTCATGGCCGCGACCGCGATCCTGCTCGCGCTGCAGGACCGCGGCGCGGGAGGACCTGCCGTCGCCGCCGTCCTCATCGCCTCCGTCGTGCCGGTCGTCGCCCTCGCCCCGCTGGTCGGCCGGCTCGTCGACCGGGCCGACAGCCGCATCCTGCTCACCACCGTCGGCCTCGCCCAGGCCGCCTGCTGCGCCGCGATGGCCCTGACCACCAGCACCTGGCTGCTGATCGCGCTGGTCGCGGCGCTCGCCGCCGGGGTGGCGATCACGACCCCGACGTTCAACGCGCTGCTGCCCGACGCGGCGGGGATCGACGGCGTCGGCCGGGCGATGGCGATCGGGCAGACCGCCAACTCCGTCGGCTCGCTGGCCGGGCCGGCCCTCGCCGGCGTGCTGGTCGGGGCCTTCGGGCTGCGCGTCCCGCTGCTGATCGACGCCGTCACCTATCTGGCCGTCGCGGCCGCCGGGCTGCTGCTGCACACCCGCCGGAAGGCGCCGATCGGAGCGGCCGGCGCCGGCCGTACCCGGTGGAAGATCCGCGACGACCGGTTCCTCCTGGCGATGACCTGCCTCGTGGCGGCGATCGTGCTCACGATCAACGTCGACATGGTGGTCGGCGTCTTCTTCATCCGCGACACCCTGGGCGGCAGTCCCGCCGAGTTCGGCCTGGTCGAGGCCGCGTGGACGGCCGGCATGCTCGGCGGCGGCTGGCTCGCCGCGGCGCGCGCCCGCGACGACGGCACGCTGGGGCGCGCCCTGGCCGTGATGCACCTGGCGACCGCGCTGATCGTGCTGGTCTCGGGCTTCGTGCCCGCGGTGCTGCTGCTGTATCCGCTGTGGCTGCTCGGCGGTGCCGTGAACGGCGCGGAGAACAACTTCCTCGGCGTCATCGCCGCCAGGCGGGTCCCGGCCGAGGTGCGAGGGACGTTCTTCGCCCGCTTCGGCGCCGTGATCAACGCCGCGAACCTGATCGGCTACGCCGCCGGCGGGGTCCTCGTCGGGCCGTTCGAGCCGCGGCACATCGTCATCGGCTGCGGCGCGGCCGGCGTCGTCGGGGTCGCGATCTTCGGCGGCTGGATGTGGCGGGTCAGTGCGGCGGCTGGGTCAGCAGCTGCTTCGTCACTTCCCGGCACGTCTTCGTCCCGTAGTCCTTCCCCAGCGTGCTCGGGTAGTGCGCCATGATCCCGATCGTCCAGCCGTCGCCGACGGCCATGCACGCGATGTGCCACTGACCGTCGTCCCTGGCCAGCCAGCCGTTCTTGATCGCGGTCGTCTTCTGGACGTCCGCCGGCAGCACCTCGATCGGCCCGAAGCGGCCCGGCCCGCGCACGTTGCGCATCTCGTTGAGCAGCCAACCGGTCCACTTCGGCCCAGCCGCCCGGCCGTCGCCGATGCACTTCGCCAGGCGGGCCACGTCGCGCGCGGACATCTGCGTGAGGCTCCACGAGTTCTGCGTGCCCTTGGTCTCCGTCAGGCCGCAGGTCGTGGTCATGCGCTTGATCGAGGTCAGGTTGCCGTTCTGGACGTGATACTTGAACGTGTTCTCCGTCTCGGAGTCACGGATCATGCGCGACAGCTCCTGCAGCGCGCCGGCCGCGGGCTGCTTGTTCTGCTCGGCCTGCCGGCGCAGCCAGTCCGCGGCGACCCAGGCCTTGGCCATGCTCGCCGTGTCGCTCGTGGTGTACGGCGTCGACCCGTACATCTTGTCTTCCTTCAGGTCATAGAACGCCCACGACCAGAAGCCCTTGACGTTCATCGCCACCGGCTGGGTCGGGCTGAACAGCGGGGCGCTCGCCGTCGGGGAGGGCTCCGCGCTCTGCGTCGCCGCCGCGGCCGCGGTGCTCGGCTGCTGGACGGCGTTCTGCGGCTTCCGATCGGTGGGCGTGCTGCATCCCGCCAGCATGATGGCGCAGGTCAGCACTGCGAGGGGGCGTCGCACCCCATGAGGGTACGCGCTGTGACAATGACCGCCCCGCCCGCTTGAGCGGCGAATCCTGGGGCACCATGGGCGGTGTGCCTGCATTGCAGCGGCCCCGCGTCGGCCACATCCAGTTCCTGAACTGCCTGCCGCTCTACTGGGGCCTCATGCGCTCGGGTGCGCTGATCGACGTCGACCTGCACAAGGATTCCCCCGAACGGCTCAGCGCCGCGCTCGTCGCCGGCGACCTGGACGTGGGGCCGATCACGCTCGTGGAATACCTGCGCAACGCCGAGGACCTGCTGCTCCTGCCGGACATCGCGGTCGGCAGCGACGGGCCGGTCCTGTCGGTCAACCTCGTCTCGACGGTGCCGCTGGAGGCGCTGGCCGGGCAGAAGGTCGCCCTCGGTGCCACGTCCCGCACCGGCGTCATGCTCGCGCAGATGTACCTGGAATCCAAGGTCGGCGTCACGCCCACGTATTTCCAGAGCCCGCCCGACCTGGCCCGCATGCTCGACGAGGCCGACGCCGCGGTGATCATCGGCGACGTGGCGCTGCGCGCGCTGCACGAGGCGCCACAGCACGGCTGGACCGTCACCGACCTCGGCCAGGCCTGGCACGACTGGACCGGCCTGCCGATGGTCTTCGCCGCCTGGGGTGTCCGCCGCGCGTTCGCCGAGGCGCATCCCGGCCTGGTCAAGGACGTGCACGAGGCGTTCCTGCGGTCCAAGGACCTGTGCCTCACCGAGCTCGACGAGGTCGCCGAGGCCGCGGCCCGCTGGGAGACGCTGTCGGCGGAGACCCTCGCGCACTACTTCCGCGTGCTGGACTTCTCGCTCGGCGACCGCCAGGTGGCGGGCATCCGCGAGTTCGCCCGCCGCGCCGCCGCCCGCGGCGCCGTCCCGCCGCTGCCCGCCGACGGTCCGGCCTTCTTCAGAGGCTGACGGGAAAGGCTAGGCCTGCAGCTGGCGGGTGACCTGTGAGCAGATGTCCGCGCCGTAGTTCATGCCCTTCGACGTCGGGTAGACCGTCAGGACGCTGAGCACCCACTCGGTCCCGATCGCCATGCAGTTGACGTGCCACTTGCCGTCGCTGCGGGCGATCCAGCCGTTCTTGACCGCGGTCGACGCCTTCTCCTCGGCCGGCAGCGCGGGCACCACGCCGAACTCCTGGCTGCCGGCCACGTTGCGCATCTCGTTGAGCACCCAGTCGGTCCACTTCGCCCCCGCCGCGCGCCCGTCGCCGATGCAGGCGCCCATCCGCGCGGCGTCCCGGGCCGAGACCATGGTGCTGGCCCAGTCGATGTAGGCCTTGCTGTCCGTCAGCCCGCACATCTGCACCAGCCGCGTGATGCTGGCCGACCTGCCGTTGAGCCCCCAGAAGTACGAGGCCGCGGTGTTGTCGCTGTTGCGGATCATCGACGTGAGCTGGCGCAGGTTCGACGAGCTCGGGTTCGGCGTGCGGCGCAGGTAGTCCGCGGCCAGCCACGCCTTGATCATCGACGCGGTGCGCTGGGTGGTGGCGGCGTTGTCGGATCCGGCCATCGCGCCGGTGCGCCGGTCCAGCACCGTCCAGGACCAGAAGCCCGTGGCGCTGACGGCGACCGGGGCGGGGTGCAGCAGCGCCGGCGGCAGTGAAGGCGCGGCCGGTGCCGCCGGCGCGGCCTTGCGCGTGGCCTCCGGCTGCGGCGAAGTGGACGCGGTCACCGCTGCGGGGGCGGCGGCGCTGGACTCGTGATCGTCCAGCATGTCGCTGCCCCACATGTACGGCACGCCGACCATCACTGCGACGGCGAACAAAATGAACACGGTGAATCCGACGCGCTTGCGCATGGGTCGGTGGTCCCTCCCTGGCGGTCGGTTCCCATTGCATCGACCGCTGGTCATGAGCAGGTGTAGCCGGTGTTTCCACGTCGTAAGCAGTCAGGGGGTGACCAGACGTGACGATCCCGGACAGTCTCCCCTTCCAACGCGCTCCCCGCTGCCCGGACGCGCTCAAAAGTCGCTGGTAGTTGCCTCGATGCCTGTGACACCTTCTTGCAGGGCCGGTCGGTTGCTGTAACACTGGGAGGGTGTACGGCAACGACTTCGCCCCGCTCCTCGAGCAGGTGGACAGCGCCGAGCGGGACCTTCAGCAGGCCGCCGGCCGTGACGTGGCGGCCGGATCCGACCTCCAGGACTACTTCGACTCGATCGTCGCCGCGGACCAGAAGATCGAGCCGCGCGACTGGATGCCCGACGCCTATCGCAAGACGTTGATCCGGCAGATCGCGCAGCACGCGCACTCGGAGATCATCGGCATGCAGCCGGAGGGCAACTGGATCTCCCGCGCGCCGTCGCTGAAGCGCAAGGCCATCCTGCTGGCGAAGGTCCAGGACGAGGCCGGGCACGGGCTGTATCTCTACGCCGCCGCGGAGACGCTCGGCATCTCCCGCGACGAGCTGGTCGAGATGCTGATCGACGGCCGGCAGAAGTACAGCTCCATATTCAACTACCCCACGCTGACCTGGGCCGACGTCGGCGCGATCGGATGGCTGGTCGACGGCGCCGCGATCGTCAACCAGGTGCCGCTGTGCCGCTGCTCCTACGGGCCTTATGCCCGCGCGATGATCCGCGTCTGCAAGGAAGAGTCGTTCCACCAGCGGCAGGGCTTCGAGATCCTGCACACGCTGTCGCACGGCACGCCCGAGCAGAAGGCGATGGCGCAGGACGCGGTCGACCGCTGGTGGTATCCGTCGCTGGCGATGTTCGGCCCGCCCGACGGCGACTCGACCCACTCCGAGCGGTCGATGGCCTGGAAGATCAAGCGCTTCTCCAACGACGAGCTCCGGCAGCGGTTCGTCGACATGTGCGTGCAGCAGGCGGGCGTGCTCGACCTCCGGATCCCCGACCCTGACCTGCGATGGGACGAAGTGGAGCAGCGGCACCGCTACACCGAGCCCGACTATGCCGAGCTGATGCGGGTGATCAAGGGCGACGGGCCCTGCAACCAGGAGCGGATGGACCATCGCCGGCGCGCCCACGAAGAAGGCGCATGGGTCCGCGAGGCGGCGCAGGTATATGCGGCGAAAAGAGAGAAAAGTGCTGTTTGAGGTATTCGTCCGACCACGCCGCGGACTCTCCCACGCCCACGTCGGCAGCCTGCACGCGTCCGACGCCGAGATGGCGCTGCGCAACGCCCGCGACGTCTACACCCGCCGGCAGGAAGGCGTGTCGATCTGGGTCGTGCCCGCCGCCGAGATCACCGCGAGCAGCCCCGACGAGAAGGACGCGTTCTTCGCGCCCGCCGCCGACAAGGTGTATCGGCACCCGACCTTCTACGACGTCCCCGAAGGCGCGGCACACATATGAGCCCCGTCGGATACGTCTCGAAGTATGTGCTCGGCCTCGCCGACGACGCGCTGATCGCCGCGCAGCGCCTCAGCGAGTGGTGCTCTCGCGCGCCGGAGATGGAAGAGGACATCGCGCTGGCCAACATCGCCCTCGACCAGCTCGGCGTGGCCAGGATGCTGCTCAGCTACGCCGGTGAGCTCGAGGGTCAGGGCCGCACCGAGGACGACCTGGCCTATCTGCGCTCCGAGCACGAGTTCCGCAACGTAAGGCTGGCGGAGCTCGACAACGGGGACTTCGCGGTCACGATGGCCAAGCTGCTCTTCCTGTCGGTCTACCAGCGGCTGCTCTACGACCGTTCGATCGGCGTCGGTGACGAGCGGATCGCCGCGGTGGCCGCCAAGGCGCGGAAGGAGTCGGCGTATCACGTCGACCACAGCTCGCGATGGGTCGTGCGGCTCGGCGACGGCACCGACGAGTCCCACCGCCGGATGCAGGCCGCCGTCGACCAGGTGTGGCCCCACACGCATCAGCTCTTCGCGATGGACCCTGACGTGCGCGCGCTCGACGTGGCGGGCGTCGTCGTCGACCCGTCGACGCTGCGCACGGCGTGGCTGGAGACGGTCGACGCGGTCCTGGCCGAGGCGACGCTGACCAGGCCCGCCTCCGCCGATGAGCCGACCGGGGACCGGTCCGTGCACACCGAGGCGCTCGCGACGCTGCTCGCCGACATGCAGGTCCTGCACCGCGCGCACCCGGGGGTCCGCTGGTGACGCTGTTCGACGTGGTCGCCGCCGTCAAGGACCCCGAGCTGCGGGTGCTCAACCTCGCCGAGCTCGGCATCCTGCGGGACGTCGCGGTCGACGGCGACGCCGTCACGGTGACGATCACCCCGACGTATTCGGGCTGCCCCGCCATGGACCTGATCCGCGCCGACATCGAGTCCGCCCTGCACGGTGCGGGCGTCGCCGACGTGACCGTGCGCACCGTCCTCGACCCGCCGTGGTCGACCGACATGATCAGCGACGAGGGGCGGTCGAAGCTCGCCGCGGCCGGGATCGCACCCCCCGGCAAGGTCTTCGTCCAGCTCTCCGTGCGCTGCCCGCGGTGCGGATCGCCGGCGACCGAGCAGCTGTCCCGGTTCGGCTCGACCGCGTGCAAGTCCCTGTGGCGCTGCACCAGCTGCCTCGAGCCCTTCGACGCGGTGAAGGCGATATGACGACCCGCCCCACCTTCCAGCGGCTGCCGGTCGTGGACGTCGAGCGGCTCACCGACGACTCGGTCGTGGTGACGTTCGACGTCGCCGTGTCGCAGCGGGCCGCGTTCGCGTTCCGGGCCGGGCAGCACCTCACCGTGCGGCGCTGGCACGACGGGTCGGAGATCCGCCGGTCGTATTCCATCTGCTCCAGTCCGTCGAGGCTCGCCGCCGAAGGGGTCCTGCGGGTCGGGATCAGGGCGGTGCCCGGCGGGGCGTTCTCGTCCTTCGCCGTCGCCGACCTCTGCCCCGGCGACGAGATCGACGTCATGCCGCCGCTGGGCCACTTCACCAGCGCGTTCGAGCCGTCGCGCAGCCGGCACTACGCGGCGCTCGTCGCCGGCTCCGGGATCACCCCGGTCCTGTCGCTGGTCGCGACGGCCCTGGAGGTCGAGCCGGGCAGCCGGTTCACCGTCGTCTACGGCAACCGCGCCGCGGGCACCGTGATGTTCGCCGAGGAGCTCGCCGACCTCAAGGACCTGTATCGGGAGCGGCTGCACGTCGTGCACGTGCTGTCCCGCGAGGCGCAGGAGTCGGCGCTGCTGTCCGGCCGCCTCGACGAGCAGCGCATCGGGGCGATCCTCGACACGCTGCTGCCGGCGGACACCGTCGACGAGTGGTTCCTGTGCGGGCCGCACGGCATGGTGCTCGACGCGCGGGTCGCGCTCAGCGTGCGGGGCGTCGCCGACGCCGCTGTGCACACCGAGCTGTTTCATGTGGCTGATGCACCGGCTGCTCCGGCCGGACCTGCCTCGGACACCGCTGATGCCTCGGGCTTGACGGTCGAAATCATTCTGGACGGGCGCACCTCCACCATCGTGATGGGCCCTGATGAGCGCGTCCTCGACGCCGCGCTCCGGCAGCGGCCGGAGCTGCCGTATGCGTGCAAGGGCGGCGTCTGCTCCACCTGCCGCGCGAAGATCGTCGTCGGCGAGGTGTCGATGGCCCGCAACTTCGCCCTGGAGCCCGACGAGGTCGCCGCCGGGTATGTCCTGACCTGCCAAGCCCTGCCGATCACGGACAAGGTCGTGGTGGACTACGACGCATGACGGTCCAATCCGCGGCGGTGGACGCTCCGAATGAGTGACATGAGACCCGATCACGAGGAGCTGCCCACTCAGCGGCTCGTCGCCGTGCCGACCCCGCAGCGGCGCGTCGACGCCGACGAGCTGCTCAGCCGGGTGGCCCGCGGCGACGAGCGGGCCTTCGCCGAGCTCTACGACCTGCTGTCAGCACGCGTGTACGGACTGATCCGCCGCGTCCTGCGTGACCCCGCCCAGTCCGAAGAGGTCTGCCAGGAGGTCATGGTCGAGGTGTGGCGCAACGCGGGCCGCTTCGACGGCGCCCGCGGCTCCGCGACCGCCTGGGTCTTCACGATCGCGCACCGCCGGGCCGTCGACCGCGTCCGGGCCGAGCAGGCCAGCAACGACCGGGCACAGCGGGTGGCCGCGCGCAGCGTCGACACCCCGTATGACGACGTGGTCGAGGCGGCGACCGCCCGCATCGAGCAGCAGCAGGTGCGCCGCTGCCTCGACGGCCTCACCGACCTGCAGCGCGAGGCGATCACCCTCGCGTATTACAACGGCAACAGCTACCGCGAGGTCGCCGACCTGCTCGGGGCCGCTCTGCCGACCATCAAGACACGCATGCGGGACGGTTTGATCCGGATGCGGGACTGCTTGGGGGTGGCGTTCTGATGGCCGAGACGGTGGACATCCACGCGCTGGCGGGCGCCTATGCGCTCGACGCGGTGGACGATCTGGAGCGGGCCGCGTTCGACCGGCATCTGCGGGAGTGCGGGGCGTGCGCGGTCGAGGTGGCCGAGCTGCGGGAGACCGCGTCGTGGCTGACCCATGCCGTCGCCGAGGCACCCCCCGCGCGGTTGCGGGAGTCGGTACTGGCGGAGGTCGGCCGCACGGCGCAGGAACGCCCCCGCCGGGGTGCCTCCGGCACGGGCCGGTCGCAGCGCTCGCGCCTGGTGCGGTGGACGGTCGGCGCGGTGGCGGCGGCGGTCCTGGCCGCGGGGGTCGGCGTCGGCACCTGGACGATCGCGGAGCAGAGCGTCCGGCAGGAGAACGCGCGGATCGACGCGGTCCTCGCCGCCCCGGACGCCCGCCTGGTCTCGTCCGAGATGGCGGGCGGCCGGGTGACGCTGATCGTGTCGCCTTCCCGGAACGCGGCGGTGGCGGTCCTGGACGGCCTGGCCGATCCCGGTGCCGACAAGGACTATCAGCTCTGGATGATCAGTGGGGCCGGTCCTAAGTCTGTCGGCGTCGTGCCTGGCGGGACCGGTCGGCAATACATTTCCGAGCTCGCTTTGGACTTCGCCGTCACCATCGAGCCTTCCGGCGGTTCCGAGCGGCCCACGTTGCCCGCAGTGGGTGCGATCAAGCTGTGAGGGCGGCCTCGATCGCGGCCTGATCCTCCCCGGTGGGGACCCAGGATCCGGCCGCGACGTTGGCCTTGACCTGCTCGGGGCTGGTGGCGCCGGCGATCACGCTGGCGACCGCCGGCCGCGCGGCCAGGCCACCGATCGCGACGGTCAGCAGGTCGACGCCGCGCTCCTGGGCGACCCTCTCGAGGCGCTCGATCGTGTCCCACGGCGCGGCGGCGAGGACCTTGTCGAAGCCGTCGCGCGCCAGGCGGGTGCCCTCGGGTGCGGCCTGGCCCCTCTTGTACTTGCCGGTCAGCAGGCCGTGGGCGAGCGGGAAGAACGGCAGCAGCCCGACGCCGTAGTGCTCCAGGGCGGGGACCAGGTCCTTCTCGACGCTGCGCTCCAGCAGCGAGTAGTAGTTCTGGGCGCTGACGAACGGGGTGAGACCCCTGGTCCGGGCGGTCCACGCCGCGTCGGCGGTCTGCCAGCCGCTGAAGTTCGAGTGCCCGATATATCTGACCTTTCCGGCTGCAACGGCGTCGTTGAGCGCGTCGAGGGTCTCCTCGATCGGCGTGTGCGGGTCGGGCGCGTGCAGCTGGTACAGGTCGATGTAGTCCGTGTTCAGCCGCCGCAGCGAAGCGTCGACGGCCTTCGCGATGTACCGCCGGCCGCCCCGCGCACCCCAGTCGGGCCCGTTCGCGCCGCGCGCGTCCATGCCGAACTTCGTCGCGACGACGACCTCGTCCCGCCGCTTGCCGAGCGCGGCACCGAGCGCCTCCTCGGACGCGCCCGGGGTCGCGCCGTACACGTCGGCGGTGTCGAACAGGGTGACGCCGTGGTCGATCGCGGCGTGCACGACACCCGCCGCGCGGTCCGCGTCGATGCGACCGCCGAAGTTGTTGCAGCCGATGCCTACCACGGAGACGGTGAGACCGGAGGAGCCGAGGCGTCGATAGCGCATGTCAGTCACTTGGTGATCCTAGGCACGCGAGGTTGCGGGGGCCTGCCGACGGCGAGGTGAACCCACGTAGTCTCGAAGGCGTGACGGAGACTCCGGTGATCAGCGACATCCTGCAGCGTGCGGCCGACGGCGGGCGGATCAGCGCGGAAGAGGCGCTGCTGCTCTACACCGACGCCCCGTTCCACCCGCTCGGCGAGGCGGCCGACACCGTGCGCCGCCGCCGCTACCCGGACAACGTCGTCACGTACCTCATCGACCGCAACATCAACTACACCAACGTCTGCGTCACGGCGTGCAAGTTCTGCGCCTTCTACCGGGCGCCGAAGCACTCCGAGGGCTGGACCCACGGCACCGAGGAGATCCTGCACCGCTGCCAGGAGGCCGTCGACCTCGGCGCGACCCAGGTGATGCTGCAGGGTGGCCACCACCCGGACTACGGCGTCGAGTATTACGAGGAGCTCTTCTCCGCCGTCAAGCAGGCGTTCCCCTCGCTGGTCATCCACTCGATCGGGCCCTCCGAGGTCCTGCACATGGCCAAGGTCTCCGGCGTCTCGATCGAGGACGCGATCCTGCGGATCAAGGCCGCCGGTCTCGCCTCCATCGCCGGTGCCGGCGCCGAGATGCTGCCCGAGCGCCCCCGCAAGGCCATCGCCCCGCTCAAGGAGTCCGGCGAGCGTTGGCTGGAGGTCATGACCCAGGCGCACCGCCTCGGCGTCTCCTCCACCGCCACGATGATGATGGGCACCGGCGAGACCAACGCCGAGCGCATCGAGCACCTGCGCATGATCCGCGACGTCCAGGACAAGGCGGTCGCCAACGGTTACACCGTCGAGGCCGACCTGGCCGGCACCGTCGGCGGCTTCCGGTCGTTCATCCCTTGGACGTACCAGCCGGAAAACAACCACCTGAAGGGCCGCACGCAGGCGACCAGCCTCGAATACCTGCGCATCGTCGCGGTCGCGCGGCTGTTCTTCGACAACATCCCGCACCTGCAGTCCTCGTGGCTGACCACCGGCAAGGACGTCGGCCAGGTGTCACTGCACCTCGGCGTCGACGACCTCGGCTCGATCATGCTGGAGGAAAACGTCATCTCCTCCGCCGGCGCCCGCCACCGCTCCCGCCTCACCGAGCTGGTCCAGATGATCCGCGACGCGGACCGCATCCCGGCGCAGCGCGACACGCAGTACCGCCACCTCCAGGTCCACTGGACCCCCGCCGACGACCCCACGGATGACCGCGTGCAGTCACACTTCTCCTCGATCGCCATCCCCGGCGGCGGCACCGGCCGCTCCATCCCGCTGACCCCGGTGTCCTCATGAGCCGCGCGTCGCTGGACAAGGAGCCACACGAGGTCGCCGCCATGTTCGACGGCGTAGCCAAGCGGTATGACCTCACCAACACGGTCATCTCGGGCGGCCAGGACCGCATCTGGCGCCGCGAGACCAGGCTCGCCCTCGGCCTCAAGCCCGGCGAACGCGTCCTCGACCTCGGCGCCGGCACCGGCGTCTCCACCGAGGAGCTCGCCAAGTCCGGCGCCCAGGCCGTCGGCCTCGACATCTCCATCGGCATGCTCCAGGCGGGCCACGCCAAGCGCCCCGCCGTGCCCCTCATCGCCGGCGACGCCCTCGCCCTGCCCTTCGCCGACGAGACCTTCGACGCGATCACCATCTCCTTCGCCCTGCGCAACATCGTCGACACCGACGCCGCGCTGCGCGAGATGGCCCGCGTGACGAAGCCCGGCGGCCGCCTGGTCATCTGTGAGTTCAGCCACCCGACCTGGCGCCCCTTCCGCGGCGCCTACCTCGGCTACCTCGTCAAGGCCATCCCCCAGGTGGCAAAGCGCGTCTCCAGCAACCCCGACGCCTACGTCTACCTCGCCGAATCCATCCGCGCCTGGCCAGACCAGGAATCCCTCGCCGCCCGTATCACCACCAACGGCTGGCGCAAGGTCGCCTGGCGCAACCTCACCGGCGGCGTCGTAGCCCTCCACCGAGGCTTCCGCATCTAGGCACCCGGCCAAGGGCGCTGCCCTTCGTGCGAGCCTTTCGCGCCCGGGTCAACCCGCGCGGGCGGTCGTGCGAGGCTCCCGCGCCCGGCTATGGGCGCTGGCCTTTCGTGCGAGGCGTCCCGCGTCTGGTCAACCCGCGCGGGCCGTCGTGCGAGGCACCCGGGCCGGTCAACCGGCGGTCGCGCGACGCTTCCGCACCTGGTCAATCGCGCCGGCCTTCAGCGTGGCCGACCTGCGCAGGCCGCCGTGGGACCGTCACCCGCATACGGCCGCCTAAGGAAAGGCAGGCCGGAGCTCACCCCGCCACGGCGTCGACGACCGCACCCTGGGCCGGTGCCTGCGGTGCCTGCCGTCGACATGCCTGCAGCGAAGGACGGCGGCCGAGCGGACCCCGTCTCACGATGCCGTTGCCTCGGTCGCGCCGGATCACCGTGTGAGCAGCGCCACCACCAATGTCTTGTTCGCTCCCGAACGTGACCTCCCTCGTCGAGCCGGGACCTCTCAATGGCACCGACCCGCGAAGGCCTGTGCCGCGCCACCCTGACGGCGGTCGTGCCTGACGGCGGTCACCTGCACCCGCTCTGACGGCGCTGGCTGGCCAGCGGCCACCCAACAGCGGCCACCCCAAGCAGCGGCCACCCAGACAACAGCCACCAGGACAGCTGCCACCCAAACATCGGCAGTCGGCGTGGGGCCCAGCCCGCCTGCTGGGCCCGCACGTCCCCCGAAGGGTGGTGACCGTCACTCGCGGCGGCGGCGGTGGGCGGGCTGCCGGGCGGGGTTTTCGGTGGAGCAGAGCACGGCAGGCGAAACGGCGCGCGAGCGGCAGTGGCGGCATAGCGGTCACCAGCGGACCGGGGTCAGGCGGTCCAGGTGCTGGCGCAGCTCCGCCACCACCTCCGACGGCCGGGTCGTCAGGTCGCTCCAGGAGTAGTTGACGACCGTCCAGCCCGCAGCGGCCAGCCTGGTGTGCCGCTCCCGCAACGGCGCGGGCTCCAGCTCGTCGATGCCCAGCTCGATGACCAGCTTGGCCTCGGGGAAGACCAGGTCGCCCAGGCCGATCAGCCCCCAGCGGTCGCTGATCGGCTCGTGGGGTGACCAGCCCCAGATCCCGGCCCGCTGCAGCAGCTTGCCCGCGAGCTTCTGCGCCGAGGTGCGGTTGCCCAGGGCGACCACCCGGATCAGCCTGACCAGCCGCGGGGTGCCGTGCCGGCCGGTCGCGTCGCGGATGCGGGTCGCGAGGTCTGCCATGGTCGTCCAGCACTCCTGCAGGGCGGTGGCGAGCATGGCGGACGCCGCGCCGTCGGGCAGGGCGCGGGCGCAGTCGTAGACGGTGCGGGACTGGGTGGTGACGCGCAGGCCGTCCACGACGCAGACGTCGGTCTCCGACACCTCCTGCTGCAGGACGTGCACGTGGCGCAGGCGGGGGCGCCGGGAGAGAAACGCCACGAAGGTCTCGCTGCTCGGCACCTCCCAGCCGTGCCAGCGGGCGGCGGAGGGGCCGGCGAGCACCGCGCCGGGGAGGGCGAGCTGGGCGGCGACGTCGCGCAGGCGTGGGGTGACCGGGAGCCCGCGGTCGGCGAACACGTCCCGGACGACAGCTGTCCAGTCGCCGGCCTGCAGTTTGGTCCTGATCCGCGGATTTGTATAACCGCAGCTCAAGGCCTGTGTACGAGTGAACAGTCCGCGTTGGTCAGCGGCATATGCGTCGAGCCGGTCACGGTCCGGCTGCCCGGGGTTCATGATGACCGAGGATCGTCACGCCCCGACCCACTGTCGACGCGCAACAATTTTCTGTGGATAACCCACGGCCATGATCGCGACTAGCCAACCGTCGAACTGGACCGTCCGCTGCCCTGTCGTCCGATTTGCGGATCTAGGTGACCGCTCGGGTGACAACTTAGGGTCGCCTAACCGACAGACGACCTCTTCACGGTTCTAGACTCGCAACAGACTGACTTTGTGAAGACTTTCACGAGCCTCAAGGGGCAGGAGGTGACGGCTGTGACCGAGACTCGACAAGACGCAGATGTCATCGTCGTCGGCGCCGGACCGGGCGGCTCGTCCGCCGCGTTCCACCTGGCCCGGCACGGGCTGCGGGTGCTGCTGCTGGAGAAGACCGAGTTCCCCCGGGAGAAGGTCTGCGGCGACGGCCTGACGCCGCGTGCGGTGAAGCAGCTCATCAAGATGGGCGTCGACACCACTGAGGAGAAGGGCTGGCTGCGCAACCGCGGCCTGCGCGTCATCGGCGGTGGCATCCGGCTGGAGCTCGACTGGCCAGACCTCGCCAGCTTCCCCGACTATGGCCTGACCCGCACCCGCATGGACTTCGACCAGATGCTGGCGACGGCGGCGACGGACGCGGGCGCGATCCTGCGCACGGGCACCCCGGTGACCGGTCCGATCCTCGACCGTACGGGGCGCGTGATCGGCGTGACCGCCACCGGGCCCGACAAGGAGCCGCTGGAGTTCCGCGCGCCCCTGGTCATCGCGGCCGACGGGGTTTCCGGCCGGTTCGCCCTCGCGCTGGGCATCGCCAAGCGCGAGGACCGGCCGATGGGTGTCGCCGTTCGTCAGTATTTCCGCAGTGACGCCCGGCACGACGACGACTATCTGGAGTCGTGGCTGGAGCTGCGCAGCAAGGAGTCCGGCGACAAGCTGCTGCCCGGCTATGGCTGGATCTTCGGGCTCGGCGACGGCCGGGTCAATGTCGGCCTCGGCGTGCTCAACAGCAGCGTGGCCTATGGCAAGACCAACTACAAGAACCTGCTGTCGGACTGGGTCGCCAACACGCCGGCGGAGTGGGGCCTGGCCGACCCGGCCAACGCCGAGGGCAAGCCGCAGGGCGCCGCACTGCCGATGGGCTTCAACCGGGTGCCGCACTACACCCGGGGCGTGCTGCTGGTCGGTGACACCGGCGGCATGGTCAACCCGTTCAACGGCGAGGGCATCGCCTATGCGATGGAGTCCGGCGAGCTGGCGGCGGAGATCGCCATCCAGGCGCTGGCCCGCCCGCAGGGCACCTCGCGCGAGCGGGTGCTCGCCAACTACCCCGCCGAGCTCAAGGCGCGCTACGGCGGTTATTACCGGCTCGGCAACATCTTCGTGAAGCTCATCGGCAACCCGCAGGTGATGCGGATGGCCACCAAGCACGGCATGCCACACCCCATGCTCATGCGGTTCGTCCTGAAGCTCCTCGCCAACCTCACGGACCCGCGAGGCGGCGACGCCATGGACCGCGTGATCAACGCGATGACCCGCGTAGCACCCGCCGCCTGACGCAAGCGCAGGCAAAGCACAGAAGCAAAGCACGGAAGCCTGACAAACAGGTGCACAACCCGAAAACCGCAACTGAGCTGCCAAAAGCACTGCCCCGGACGAAGCCGTCCGAAGCTCACCGAATACTGTCTAAACCGCATACAGCTTGAGTGGTCCCCAGGGGCGGCAGCCCCGCCGGGCTCGCCGAAAGGACGGAGCAGCACGATGTCGCTCGCGCCGTACGTACCTATCCTTGGACTCTTCGCCCTCGCCGCGGGGTTCGCCCTGTTCTCGGTGGCGGCGGCGCCGTTCGTCGGGCCACGCCGCTTCAACAAGGCGAAGCTCGACGCCTACGAGTGCGGCATCGAGCCCACTCCGCAGCCCGTCGGCGGTGGTCGCTTCCCGGTCAAGTTCTACCTGACCGCGATGCTCTTCATCGTCTTCGACATCGAGATCATCTTCCTGTACCCGTGGGCCGTGAACTTCGGCATGCTCGGGCTCTTCGGGTTCGTGGAGATGGTCCTGTTCATCGTCACGGTGTTCGTCGCGTTCGCCTACGTGTGGCGGCGCGGCGGGCTGGATTGGGACTGAGCCATGGGCATCGAGGAAAAGGTACCTACCGGCGTTCTGCTGACCACCGTCGAGAAGCTGGTCAACTGGTCGCGCAAGGCGAGCTTCTGGCCCGCCACATTCGGTCTGGCCTGCTGCGCCATCGAGATGATGGCGACCGGCGCCGCCCGCTACGACCTGGCGCGCTTCGGCATGGAGGTCTTCCGGGCCAGCCCCCGCCAGGCCGACCTGATGATCGTCGCCGGCCGGGTCAGCCAGAAGATGGCCCCGGTCCTGCGCCAGATCTACGACCAGATGCCGGAGCCCCGCTGGGTGCTCTCGATGGGCGTCTGCGCGTCCAGCGGCGGCATGTTCAACAACTACGCGATCGTGCAGGGAGTCGATCACATCGTGCCCGTCGACATGTATCTGCCGGGCTGCCCGCCGCGCCCCGAGATGCTGATCGACGCGATCCTGCGGCTGCACGACAAGGTCATGGCCGAGCCGCTCGGTGACCGCCGGCGCCGCATGATCGAGGCGCGGGTCGAGCGCGACGGCGCGCCGATCGTGGCCCCGGGTGCGATGCCGTCGAGCTACCGCTTCGACAAGGCCAAGCGCGCCGAGTGGACCAAGGCCGTCGCCCAGGGCCGCGAGGAGCAGCTGCGCATCCAGAAGTGGATGGAAGAGCGGGCGAACCTGTCCGGAGGAGCGAAGTGACTGAGGTAGAACCGGTCGGCGCCGAACTCGGCGCCCCGGCGCAGCTTCCGCCGTCCGGCGCCGCCGGGCGGGGCATGTTCGGCGTGCAGGGCACCGGCGACACGTCCGGCTTCGGCGGTCTGCGCCGGCGCCGGGAGGTCGAGCTGGACTCGCCCCGGCCGTTCGGCGGCTATTTCGACGAGGTCGTCGACAGCCTCGAGGAGGCCTACCCGGGCTTCAACGACGCGATCGAGCGGGTCGTCGTCGACCGCGGCGAGCTGACGCTGCACATCGTGCCCGAGCGCATCGCCGAGGTCGCGCAGATCATGCGGGACGACCCGGCGCTGCGCTTCGAGCTGCTCTCGTCGGTGTCCGGCGTGGACTACCTGGGCTCCGACGGCCGCCGGCTGCACGCCGTCTATCACCTGACCTCGATGACGTTCCGCCGCCGCATCCGGCTGGAGTCGGCGGTCACCGCCGAGGACCCGCACCTGCCGAGCGTCACGCAGATCTACCCGACCGCCGACTGGCAGGAGCGGGAGACGTACGACATGTTCGGCATCGTCTTCGACGGCCACCCCAACCTGACCCGCATCCTCATGCCCGACGACTGGGAGGGCTTCCCGCAGCGGAAGGACTACCCGCTCGGCGGCGTGCCGGTCGAGTACAAGGGCGCCGAGATCCCACCGCCGGACCAGCGGAGGAGTTACCAGTGACCACCGATTACGCAAGCTCCCGGGAGACCACGGAAGGCAAGGTCTTCACCGTCACCGGCGGCGACTGGGACACGGTCGTCAACGAGGCGGGCTCCGAGGAGCGCATCGTCGTCAACATGGGGCCGCAGCACCCGTCGACCCACGGCGTGCTCCGCCTGGTCCTGGAGCTCGAGGGCGAGACGGTCATCGAGGCCCGGACCGTCGTCGGCTACCTGCACACCGGCATCGAGAAGAACCTCGAGTTCCGCAACTGGACGCAGGGCACCACGTTCGTCACGCGCATGGACTACCTGGCGCCGATCTTCAACGAGACCGGCTACTGCATGGCGGTGGAGAAGCTCCTCGGCATCGAGGACCAGATCACCGACCGCGCCAAGACCATCCGCGTCCTGATGATGGAGCTCAACCGGGTCGCCTCCCACCTCGTGTGGCTCGCGACGACCGGCATGGAGCTCGGCGCCCTGTCGATGATGATCTACGGGTTCCGCGAGCGGGAGTACATCCTCGACATCTTCGAGATGATCTCCGGTCTGCGCATGAACATGGCGTACGTGCGGCCCGGCGGCGTCGCGCAGGACGTCCCCGAGGAGGCCCTCGCCAAGATCCGCGAGTTCCTCGGCTGGATGCCCGAGCGCATCGACATGTACGAGGACCTCCTCTCGGGCAACACGATCTGGCGCGAGCGCACCCAGGGTGTCGCGGTGCTGGACGTGACCGGCTGCCTGGCGCTGGGGATCACCGGCCCGGTCCTGCGGTCCGCGGGCCTCGGCTGGGACATCCGCAAGCAGCAGCCGTACCTCGGCTACGAGACCTACGACTTCGAGGTCCCCACCGAGCCGACCGGCGACGCGTGGGGCCGGTACATGGTGCGCCTCAACGAGATGCGCCAGTCGGTGCGGATCATCCAGCAGGCCATGGACCGTCTCGAGCCGGGCCCGATCATGATCGCCGACAAGAAGATCGCCTGGCCGGCGCAGCTGGCCATCGGCGGCGACGGCCTCGGCAACTCCCTCGACCACGTCGCGAAGATCATGGGCCAGTCGATGGAGGCCCTGATCCACCACTTCAAGCTGGTCACCGAGGGCTTCCGGGTCCCGCCCGGCCAGGTGTACGTGCCGCTCGAGGCGCCCCGCGGCGAGCTCGGCGTGCACGCGGTCTCCGACGGCGGCACCCGCCCTTACCGGGTGCACTACCGCGAGCCCAGCTTCGTCAACCTGCAGGCGATTCCGGCGATGGCCGAGGGCGGGCTGCTCGCCGACGTCATCGTGGGCGGCGCCTCGCTCGACCCCGTCATGGGTGGGTGTGATCGTTAATGGCGTTCAGTGAGGTCACGCGCGAACGCGCGCGGCAGATCATCGCGCGGTATCCCGAGGGCCGTTCGCGCTCGGCGCTCCTGCCGCTGCTGCACCTGGTGCAGTCGGAGCAGGGGTATGTCTCGCCGGAGGGCATCGCCTTCTGCGCCGAGGTCCTGAACATCACCAAGGCGCAGGTCGGCGCCGTGGCGACGTTCTACACCATGTACAAGCGCAAGCCGACCGGCGATTGGCTGGTCTCCGTCTGTACCAACACCATGTGCGGCGTCCTCGGCGGCGACAAGGCCTACGAGGCGCTGCACGACTACCTGGGCGTCGGGCACGACGAGACGACCGCGGACGGCAAGATCACGCTCGAGCACGCCGAGTGCCTGGCCGCGTGCGACTACGCCCCGGTGATGACGGTCAACTACGAGTTCTTCGACCAGATCACCGAGGACAGCGCGCTCACCCTGGTCAAGCAGTTGCAGAACGGGGAGCGCCCGCAGCCGACCCGCGGCACCCGGCTCTGCACGCTCAAGGAGATGGCGGTCCAGCTGGCCGGCTTCGCCGACGACCGGGGCGACGACGTCATCGCCGACGGCCCCGCGGGCGAGCCGACCCTCGCCGGCAACCGGCTCGCGGAGCGCTTCGGGATCGCGGTGCCGGGCTTCGACCCTGAGACGCCGATCGCCAAGAAGGAAGAGTCGGCGCCGAAGCCGACCGAGACGATGCCGAAGGCCGCCTCGGACGCCAAGCCGGCCGACGACGGTCCCACGCCTCAGAAAGACGCAGTGAAGGAGGCGAAGGCGTGACCCTCGACTACCAGCCCTCGCAGGAGTCGCTGTCGAAGCTGACGCCGGTGCTCACCAAGCGCTGGCTGTCGCCCGACGCGTGGAAGATCGACGTGTACGAGCGGCTCGACGGCTACACGGCACTGCGCAAGGCGTTCAAGGCGCACCCCGACGAGCTGATCCAGCTGGTCAAGGACTCGGGCCTGCGCGGCCGCGGCGGCGCCGGCTTCCCCACCGGCATGAAGTGGGGCTTCATCCCGCAGAACGACGGCAAGCCGCACTACCTCGTGGTCAACGCCGACGAGGGCGAGCCGGGCACCTGCAAGGACCTGCCGCTCATGATGGCGGACCCGCACGCGCTGGTGGAAGGCGTCATCATCGCCTCCTACGCGATCCGGGCCAACTTCGCCGCGATCTACATCCGCGGTGAGGCAGTGCACTCCGCCCGCCGGCTGCGTGCCGCGGTCGAGCAGGCATATGCCAAGGGGTACCTCGGCAAGAACATCCTCGGCAGCGGCTTCGACCTCGACCTGGTCGTCCACAGTGGAGCCGGCGCCTACATCTGCGGCGAGGAAACCGCCCTGCTGGACTCGCTGGAGGGCTACCGCGGCCAGCCCCGGCTGCGCCCGCCGTTCCCCGCGACGCACGGGCTCTACGCCTCGCCGACGGTCGTCAACAACGTCGAGACGATCGCCAGCGTTCCGTACATCGTCCTCGGCGGCTCGGCCTGGTTCCGCAGCATGGGCACCGAGAAGTCGCCCGGCCCGAAGATCTACTCGATCTCCGGGCGGGTCAACAACCCCGGCCAGTTCGAGTGCGGTCTCGGCGTCACGCTGCGGCAGCTCATCGACCTGGCCGGCGGCATGCAGGCCGGCCACGAGCTGAAGTTCTGGACGCCGGGCGGCTCGTCGACGCCGATGCTCACCGACGAGCACCTCGACACGCCGATGGACTTCGAAGGCATGATGAGCGTCGGCACGATGCTCGGCACCACCGCCGTCCAGGTGTTCTCCAACCAGGACGACATCGTCTACGCGACCTACCGGTGGATCGCCTTCTACCACCACGAGTCCTGCGGCAAGTGCACCCCGTGCCGTGAAGGCAACTATTGGATGGTGCGGATCCTGCACCGCATCCTCGCCGGCCAGGGCACCCACCAGGACCTCGACACCCTGCTGGACGCCTGCGACAACCTGCTCGGGCGCTCGTTCTGCGCGCTCGGCGACGGTGCGACCAGCCCGGTGACGTCCTCGATCAAGTACTTCAAGCAGGACTACCTGGACTACATCGAGGGCCGCAAGTCCCCGATGTTCAAGGGCGAACTGGTAGGAGCCCACTGATGACGGACGTCGTTCCGAAGGTCGACACGGTCAAGCTGACCATCGACGGCATCGAGGTCGAGGCACCCAAGGGCGCCCTCGTCATCCGGGCCGCCGAGCAGATCGGCATCTCCATCCCCCGCTTCTGCGACCACCCGCTGCTGGCTCCCGCCGGCGCGTGCCGCCAGTGCCTCGTGGACGTGGAGGGCCAGCGCAAGCCGGTCGCCTCCTGCACGCAGCCGGTGGCCGAGGGCATGGTGGTCCGCACCCAGGTGACCTCCGAAGTGGCCAAGAAGGCCCAAGAGGGCATCATGGAGTTCCTCCTGATCAACCACCCGCTGGACTGCCCGGTCTGCGACAAGGGCGGCGAGTGCCCCCTGCAGAACCAGGCGATGAGCAACGGCCAGTCCGAGAGCCGGTTCGTCGAGCACAAGCGGGAATACCCGAAGCCGCTGCCGATCAGCACCCAGGTGCTGCTCGACCGCGAGCGGTGCGTGCTGTGCCAGCGCTGCACCCGCTTCTCCGACGAGATCGCCGGTGACAAGTTCATCGACCTGATGGAGCGTTCGTCCAACGAGCAGATCGGCGTCTTCCGGGGCAACCCGGAGTCGCCCGAAGACGACGCCCCCTTCAACTCGTACTTCTCCGGCAACACGATCCAGATCTGCCCCGTCGGCGCGCTGACCAGCGCGCAGTACCGCTTCCGGGCCCGGCCGTTCGACCTGGTCTCCACGCCGAACGCGTGTGAGCACTGCGCCGCCGGCTGCGACCAGCGGGCCGACCACCGCCGCGGCAAGGTCATGCGCCGCCTGGCCGGTGACGACCCGGCGGTCAACGAGGAGTGGAACTGCGACAAGGGCCGCTTCGCGTTCCAGTACACCAACGCCACCGACCGGCTGACCAAGCCGCTGGTGCGCGACGCGAAGACCGGTGAGCTGCGCGAGGCGAGCTGGCCCGAGGCCCTCACGGTCGCGGCCGCCGGCCTCGCCGCGGCGAAGGACAACGGCGGCGTCGGCGTCCTCACCGGCGGCCGGCTGACGGTCGAGGACGCGTTCGCGTACTCGAAGTTCGCCCGGGTCGCGCTCGGCACCAACGACATCGACTTCCGGGCCCGCCCGCTGTCCGCCGAGGAGACCGAGTTCCTCGGCTCGTCGGTGGCCGGCCGTGTCGACGTCACGTACGCCGACATCGAGCGGGCCGGCGCGGTCGTCTTCGTCGGGCTGGAGCCCGAAGAAGAGTGCCCGATCATCTACCTGCGGGCCCGCAAGACCTACCTGAAGCGGGGACTGGCCAGCTACGCGCTCGCCCCGTTCGTCAGCCGCGGGTTCGAGAAGCTCGGCGCCACCGTCATCCTCACCGCGCCCGGCGCCGAGGCGGAGGTGCTCGGCACGTCCGAGCAGCTGCGCGAGGCGCTGTCGGCCGAGGGCGCGATCCTCTTCGTCGGCGAGCGGCTGGCGGGCGTCGAGGGCGGCCTGTCCGCCGCGGCGCGGGTCGCTGAGGAGACCGGGGCGAAGCTGGCCTGGGTGCCGCGACGCGCGGGTGACCGCGGTGCGGTGGAGGCCGGTGCGCTGCCGACCCTCCTGCCCGGTGGCCGTCCGGTGTACGACCCGGCGGCGCGCAGCGAGGTCGCGGCGGCGTGGCAGCTCGACGCGGGCGTTCTGCCCAGCGCGTCGGGTCGCGACACGGACGCGATCATCGCGGCCGCGAAGGCCGGTCAGCTCGGCGGCCTGCTCGTCGGCGGGGTCGACCCGGCCGACCTGGCCGACCCGATCGCCGCCGAGGAGGCGCTCGCCGCCGTCGGCTTCGTGGTCAGTCTCGAGCTTCGGCTCAGCAGTGTCGCGAAGCGCGCCGACGTGGTCCTGCCGATCGCCCCCGCGGTCGAGAAGACCGGCGCCTACGTCAACTGGGAAGGCCGGGTCCGCCCGTTCGGCACGGTGCTCAAGACCGCCGCGATGAGCGACGCCCGCGTCCTGGACGCGCTCGGTCGCGAGCTCGGCATCGAGCTGGGCGTCGGCGACGTCACCGCGGCGCGGGCGCAGCTCGCAACGCTCGCGGACCTGCCGCTGCCCGGCACCGCCGAGTCCGGCACCGCCCTGCGCGGCAGCGTCCGGGCCGAGGTCCCGACGGTCGCCGCCGGCTCGGCGGCATCGCCGACGAGCGGCCAGGCGGTCCTGGCGTCGTGGCACCACCTGCTCGACAACGGTTCGCTGCAGGACGGCGACGGCCACCTGGCCGGCACCGCCCGCACGCCGGTCGCGCGGATCTCCAAGAGCACCGCCGCCGACCTCGGGGTCGTCGACGGTGACGCGGTGACGGTCGGCACCGGGCGGGGCGCGATCACCCTGCCGGCGCTGGTCACCGACATGGTCGACGGGGTCGTCTGGGTCCCGACGAACTCACCCGGCTCGACCCTGCGCCGCACGCTCGGCGTCGCCGAAGGTGCGCTGGTCGAGATCAGCACTGGGGGTACCAAATCATGATCCTCGCCGAGAACCTCGACCAGTTCGGCAAAGACCCCTGGTGGCTGGTGCTCGCCAAGGTCGT
Organism: Dactylosporangium sp. NPDC051087; assembly: GCF_055586325.1. Lineage (NCBI taxonomy): Bacteria > Bacillati > Actinomycetota > Actinomycetes > Micromonosporales > Micromonosporaceae > Dactylosporangium > Dactylosporangium sp. NPDC051087. Next base: position 71,496 of record NZ_JBVJIJ010000029.1, read on the forward strand.
CGTGATCTTCGCGTTCCTGGTCGTCATGACGCTCTTCGCCATCTGGTACGAGCGCAAGGTCGTCGCCCGGATGCAGGTCCGGCCCGGCCCCAACCGCAACGGCCCCTTCGGCCTGCTCCAGTCGCTCGCCGACGGCCTGAAGCTGGCGTTCAAGGAAGACATCATGCCGCGGCTCGCGGACAAGGTCGTCTTCTTCTTCGCGCCGGTGATCTCCACGATCTGCGCGTTCACCGCGTTCTCGGTGATCCCGTTCGGCCCGACGGTGTCGATCTTCGGTACGCACAGCCCGCTGCAGCTCACCGACATCCCGGTGGCGGTCCTGCTGGTGCTGGCCTGCTCGTCGATGGGCATCTACGGCGTCGTCCTCGGCGGCTGGGCCTCCGGCTCGACCTACCCGCTGCTCGGTGGCCTGCGCTCCAGCGCCCAGATGATCTCCTACGAGGTCGCGATGGGCCTGTCGATCGTCTCGGTCTTCCTGGTGTCGGGCACGATGTCCACCTCGCAGATCGTCGAGGGGCAGGCCGGCAACGGCACCGTCGACATCGGCGGCTGGCAGGCGGACCTTCCCGCCTGGTACGGCATCCTGCTCATCCCGAGCTTCCTCATCTACTTCACCGCCGCGGTCGGCGAGACCAACCGGGCCCCGTTCGACCTTCCCGAGGCCGAGTCGGAGCTCGTCGGTGGCTTCCACACCGAGTACTCCTCGCTGAAGTTCGCGCTGTTCTTCCTCGCCGAGTACGTCAACATGGTCACCGTCTCCGGCCTGTGCACGACGCTGTTCCTCGGCGGCTGGCGGGCACCGTGGCCGATCTCGCTGTGGGACGGCGCCAACCAGGGCTGGTGGCCGGTCCTCTGGTTCACCATCAAGGTCCTGCTGCTGCTGTTCGTCTTCGTGTGGCTGCGCGGCACGCTGCCCCGCCTCCGCTACGACCAGTTCATGCGGTTCGGCTGGAAGGTCCTGATCCCGGCCAACCTGATCTGGATCCTGACCCTCGCCGGCATCCTGCTGACGATCAACAGCGACAGCCTCAGCTCCGGCGCCAAGTTCGGCGTCTCCGTCGCGATCATCGTCGCGGCCCTGGCGCTCGGCTTCGTCGCGATCGCGATGTCGCGCCGCAACAAGCAGGTCGTCGAGATCCCGAAGGCGCACCCCGGCGGCCGCGTCGGTGGCAGCAAGGGCTTCCCGCTGCCGCCGATGAACCTCGAGGTCCCGCCCAGCCCGCGGGCCAAGCGCGTGATCGTCGAGCGGGAGCCCGTCTCGACCGGCAAGGAGAAGGCATGAGCGGCCAGCGGAGCGGCTCGGGCCGCTCATCATGTGACGGTTTGAGCTCAGGCCGACGCCGGAGCGCAGCGGAGGTGGCGGCATGAGCATCGGTGGAACCCTTAAAGGCTTTGGGGTCACCTTCTCGCACATGTTCAAGAAGGTGGTCACCGAGGAGTACCCGGAGCAGCGCAAGCCTCCGGCCCCGCGGTACCACGGACGGCACATCCTCAACCGGTGGCCGGACGGCCTGGAGAAGTGCATCGGCTGTGAGCTGTGCGCGTGGGCCTGCCCCGCGGACGCGATCTTCGTCGAGGGCGCCGACAACACCGAGGACGAGCGCTTCTCGCCCGGTGAGCGGTATGCCCAGACGTACCAGATCAACTACGCCCGCTGCATCTTCTGCGGCCTGTGCATCGAGGCCTGCCCGACGCGCTCGCTGACCATGAGCAACGAGTACGAGCTGGCCCGCGACAACCGGCGCGACCTCATCTTCACCAAGGAGATGCTGCTCGCGCCGCTGCTGCCGGGCATGGAGCGCCCGCCGCACGACATGCGCCTCGGTGACACCGAGAAGGACTACTACGTCGGCGCGCTCGAAAACCCCGGCACGTCCGCGGGCGCCGAGCACTACAAGGGGGGTCAGGCGTGAACTACTCCCTGGAGCTGCTGGCCGCCGCGGGCGAGGTGAAGGGCGGCGAGGCCGTCACCTTCTGGATCCTCGCCCCGATCGCGGTCCTCGGCGCCATCGGCATGGTCTGGGCGCGCAACGCGGTGCACTCCGCGCTCTTCCTGGTGGTCTCGATGCTCTGCCTGGGCGTGTTCTACGTCCTGCAGGCCGGCCCGTTCATCGGCATGGTGCAGATCATCGTCTACACCGGCGCCATCATGATGCTGTTCCTGTTCGTGCTCATGCTCGTCGGCCGGGACTCTTCCGACTCGCTGATCGAGACACTGCGCGGCCAGCGGATGGTGGCCATCACGCTCGGCGTCGGCCTCTCGCTGCTGCTGGGGATCGCGCTGTACCGCGCGCTCGGCGACAGCGACCCGAAGGGCCTGGCCGAGGCGAACGCGGCCGGCAACGTGACCGGCCTGGCCAGGCTCATCTTCACCAAGTACGTCTACGTGTTCGAGGTGACCTCGGCGCTGCTGATCACGGCGGCGGTGGGCGCGATGATCCTGGCGCACATCGAGAAGCGCAAGGAAGAGAAAATTAGCCAGCCGGAGCGGATGCTCGCCCGGTTCCAGCCGGGCAACTACCCCGCGCCGAAGCCCGGCCCGGGCGTGTTCTCCACCTCCGACTCGGTGGCGACGCCCGCGCGGCTGCCCGACGGTACGCCGTCGGACCGCAGCATCTCCAAGATCCTCCCGACCCGGGAGTTGACGTCGGCAGACGTCGCACCGAAGGGGACCGAGAAGTGACACCGACGTACTACATCGTCCTGGCGTCGATCCTGTTCACGATCGGCGCGGTGGGCGTGCTCATCCGGCGCAACGCGATCGTGCTGTTCATGTGCATCGAGCTCATGCTCAACGCGGCCAACCTCGCGCTGGTCACGTTCAGCCGGATCAACGGCACGCTCGACGGCCAGATCATGGCGTTCTTCGTCATGGTCGTCGCGGCGGCCGAGGTCGTCGTCGGCCTGGCGATCATCATGTCGATCTTCCGGACTCGACGCTCCGCAAGCGTCGACGACGCGAACCTGCTGAAGTACTAGGGAGCGGGTTGTGGACAAAATCGCCTACACGGCGGCGAGCGGGTGGCTGGGCACGTTCTGGCTGCTCATCGCGATCCCGCTGGCGAGCGCGGCCGTGCTGCTGCTGCTCGGCAAGCGCGCCGACCGTTGGGGACACTGGCTCGGCGTGCTCAGCGTCGCCACGTCCTTCGTGCTGGGACTGACCTACTTCTTCACGCTCCGCGGCCTGGAGAACCGCAGCGGCGTCGAGCTGAAGCTGTGGGACTTCATCAGCGTCGGGGACTTCAAGGTCGAACTGGGTCTGCTGTTCGACCCGCTGTCGGCGATGTTCGTCCTGCTGATCACGGGCGTCGGTTCGCTGATCCACCTCTACGCGGTGGGTTACATGGACCACGACCCGGGTCGCCGGAAGTTCTTCGGCTACTTCAACCTGTTCGTCGCGGCGATGCTGTTGCTGGTCCTCGGCAACAACTACGTGATGCTGTACTTCGGCTGGGAAGGCGTCGGTCTCGCGTCCTACCTGCTGATCTCGTTCTGGTACCTGAAGCCGAGCGCGGCGACCGCCGGTAAGAAGGCGTTCCTCATGAACCGCGTCGGTGACGCCGGTTTCGCGATCGCGATCTTCATGATGTTCGCCTACCTCGGCACGGTCGACTACGCCGAGGTCTTCAACCGGATCGACACGCTCAGCGGTGGCGTCATCCTGACGATGGCGATCCTGCTGCTGCTCGGCGCGGCCGGCAAGTCCGGCCAGTTCCCGCTGCAGGCCTGGCTCCCGGACGCCATGGAGGGCCCGACCCCGGTGTCGGCGCTCATCCACGCCGCCACGATGGTCACCGCCGGCGTCTACCTGGTCGCCCGGTCGCACGCGATCTTCGACGCCAACGAGACGGCGCAGGTGATCGTGGTCTCGGTCGGCGCGCTGACGCTGCTGATGGGCTGCATCATCGGCACCGCCAAGGACGACATCAAGCGGGTCCTGGCCTGGTCGACGGTCAGCCAGATCGGCTACATGTTCCTCGCGGTCGGTCTCGGCGGCGCGGCGTACGGCCTGGCCCTGATCCACCTGCTCGCGCACGGCTTCTTCAAGGCCGGCATGTTCCTCGGCGCCGGTTCGGTCATGCACGGCATGCACGACCAGGTCGACATCCGCCGCTTCGGCGGGCTGTGGAAATACATGAAGATCACCTGGGTGACCTTCGGCCTCGGCTGGCTGGCCATCATCGGCTTCCCCGGCCTGTCCGGCTACTTCTCGAAGGAGCCGATCATCGCGGCGGCCTTCGAGCGTGAGGGCTGGCAGGGCTGGCTCTTCGGCGGCGCCGCGCTGCTGGGCGCCGGGCTGACCGCGTTCTACATGACCCGGCTGTTCTGGCTCACGTTCCACGGCCCGAAGCGCTGGACCGAGGACATCCACCACCCGCACGAGTCGCCGGCCATCATGACGATCCCGCTGATCCTGCTGGCGGTCGGCTCGGTCGGCGCCGGTTACCTGCTGTCGACCTCGGTGCCCGAGTGGCTGACCCCGGTCTACGGCAGCGAGCACGTCGAGCACGAGCCGGTCATGAGCCACACGCTCATCACGATCCTGTCGATCGTGCTGACGTTCGCCGGCGCCGGTCTCGCCATCGCGCTGTTCAACAAGGGCACCGCCCTGCAGGAGCAGCCGGCCGGCCCGCTGGTCACCGCGGCCCGCAAGAACCTCTACACCGACTCGTTCAACGAGGCGGTCTTCGAGGCGCCCGGCCGCTACCTGACCCGCGCGCTGGTCTACCTCGACAACCGCGGCATCGACGGCCTGGTCAACGGGCTCGCCGCGGGCATCGGCGGCGGCTCCGGCCGCCTCCGCCGGGCGCAGACCGGGTTCGTGCGCTCCTATGCCCTGTCCATCCTTGGAGGCGCGGTGCTCGTGGTGGCCGCCATGCTGGCGGTGACGTTCGGATGAGCTCCTTTCCGTATCTGACCGTGCTCACGGCCGCGCCGCTCGTCGGCGCAGCCGGGATCGCGTTCCTTCCCAAGGACAAGCCGGAACTCGCCAAGCGCGTCGCGTTCGGCTGGTCGCTGCTGATGCTGGCGCTGGCCGTCGGGCTGTGGGTGCAGTTCAAGCCGACCGGCGAGCGCTTCCAGTTCCGCGAGTCCTACACGTGGATCCCGCAGTGGGGCGCCAAGTTCACGTTCGCGATCGACGGCATCGCCCTGGTGATGATCGCGCTGATCGCGCTGCTGGTGCCGCTGGTCGTGCTCGCGTCCTGGCACGACGCGGACAAGAGCAAGCGGTCGGTGCCGGCGTACTTCGCGCTGCTGCTGGCCCTCGAGTCCACGATGATCGGCGTCTTCGCCGCGCAGGACGTGTTCCTGTTCTACGTGTTCTTCGAGGTCATGCTCGTGCCGATGTACTTCCTCATCGGCTCTTACGGCGGGCACCAGAAGCAGTACGCGGCGGTCAAGTTCTTCCTGTACTCCCTCGTCGGCGGCCTGTTCATGCTCGCCGCGGTCGTCGGGCTGTGGGTGCTGGGCGGCCACACGTTCGACTGGCCGACGCTGCTGTCCGCGGACTTCGGGGTCAACGCCGAACGCTGGCTGTTCCTCGGCTTCTTCCTCGCATTCGCGATCAAGGCGCCGTTCTTCCCGTTCCACACCTGGCTGCCGGACGCCGGTGGCGCGGCGCAGGCCGGCTCGGCCGCGCTGCTCGTCGGCGTCATGGACAAGGTCGGCACGTTCGGCATCCTGCGCTACTGCCTGCCGCTGTTCCCCAACGCGTCCAAGCACTTCGCCTGGCTCGGGTTCACGCTCGCGCTGGTCGGCATCGTGTACGGCGCGCTGGTGGCGATCGGCCAGCAGGACCTGAAGCGGCTGGTGTCCTACACGTCGATCGCCCACTTCGGCTTCATCGGCATCGGCATCTTCGCCTTCACCACCCAGGCCGGCACGGGCGCCGTGCTGTACATGGTCAACCACGGCCTCGCGACCGGCCTGCTCTTCCTGGTCGTCGGCATGCTGGTCACCCGCCGCGGAAGCGCGCTGGTGAGCGACTTCGGCGGCGCCGGCAAGCTCGTCCCGGTGCTGGCCGGCGTGTTCTTCGTCGCCGGTCTCGCCTCGCTCGCCCTGCCGGGCACGTCGCCGTTCGTCTCGGAGTTCCTGGTACTGATCGGCACGTTCACGGTCAACAAGACCGTCGCGGTCATCGCCACCGCCGGCATCATCCTCGCCGCCGGTTACGTGCTCTGGATGATCCAGCGGACCACGCAGGGCAACACGAACCCGAAGCTGCTCGAGATCAAGGCGATGAGCCGCGACCTGTCGCTGCGTGAAGCCGCCGTCGTCACGCCGCTGATCGCGCTGATCCTCGTGCTCGGCTTCTACCCGAAGCCGGTCATCGACGTGATCGACCCGGCGATCAAGGCGACGATGTCGGACATGCACGTCACCGACCCGAAAGCCACCGCAGGCACCGTGGAGGCCGGCAAGTGAACGACAAACTCCAACTGCCGAACCTGGATTACGCGGCCCTGTCGCCGATGCTGATCCTCTTCGGTGTCGCGTGCCTCGGGGTGCTCGTCGAGGGCTTCGTACCGCGGCGGCTGCGGCACACCGTGCAGCTGTCCCTGTCGCTGGTCGGCCTCGTCGCCGCCCTCGTCATGGTGATCCGCCAGGGCAGCAAGGACGTGATCACGGCACAGACCGCGGTCGCCATCGACGGCCCCGGACTGTTCCTGTCCGCCGCGGTCATCGTGCTGGGCATCGTGTCGCTGCTGCTGATCGGCGAGCGGACCCTGGAGACCGGCGGCGCGTTCGTCGCCCAGGCCGCCGTGACCGCCAACACCGACGCCGACCGCGAGCAGGCCACGCGCACGACCGGGGCGACCGAGGTCTTCCCGCTCACCATGTTCGCGCTCGCCGGCATGCTGCTCTTCTGCACCGCGAACGACCTGCTGGTGATGTTCGTGGCGCTCGAGGTCTTCTCGCTGCCCCTGTACCTGCTGTGCGCGCTCGCCCGGCGCCGGCGGCTGCTGTCGCAGGAGGCCGCGCTCAAGTACTTCCTGCTCGGCTCGTTCGCCTCGGCGTTCTTCCTGTTCGGCGTCGCGCTCATCTACGGCTACGCCGGCCAGGTCGACTTCAAGGCGATCGACACCGCGATCCAGAGCTCGGCCAACGACGACATCCTGCTCTACGTCGGCCTCGCGATGCTGTCGATCGGCCTGCTGTTCAAGGCCGCGGCCGTGCCGTTCCACGTGTGGACGCCGGACGTCTACCAGGGCGCGCCGACGCCGGTCACCGCGCTGATGGCGGCCTGCACCAAGGTCGCCGCGTTCGGTGGTCTGCTGCGGCTGGCTTACGTGGGCTTCTCCCGCACCGAGTGGGAGCTGCAGCAGGTGCTCGGCGCCGTGGCGGTCATCACGATGCTCGTCGGCGCGATCCTGGCCGTGACGCAGACCGACATCAAGCGGCTGCTCGCCTACTCCTCGATCGCCAACGCGGGCTACCTGCTGCTCGGCGTCCTCGCGCTCAACGAGCGGGGCCTGGCCAGCTCGATGTTCTACCTCGTCGCGTACGGCTTCACGGTCCTCGCCGCGTTCGCGGTGGTGACCCTGGTCCGCGACGCGGACGGCGAGGCGACCCACCTGTCCCGCTGGGCCGGTCTGGGCAAGCGGTCGCCGTTGTACGCGACCCTGTTCACGTTCATTCTGCTGGCCTTCGCCGGTCTGCCGCTGACCAGCGGTTTCACCGCGAAGTTCGGCATCTTCGCGGCGGCGATCGACGCCGGCCAGACGTGGCTGGTGATCGCCGGCGTGGTGAGCAGCGCCATTCTGGCCTTCCCCTATCTGCGCGTGGTCGTCATGATGTGGCTGTCGGAGCCGGGCGAGGCGACCCCTGCGGTGTCGATCCCGGGCGCGATGACGGCAGCGGCGCTGGTCATCGGGACCGTCGCGACGTTGGTGCTGGGTGTTGCCCCGAGCGTGCTGATCGAGGCGACCGAGCACGCGGGGATGTTCATCGGCAAATAAGTTCCGTGTCGAACCTTGCGTCCCGTGACGTCCCCCGTGGCCAACCACGTGGGGACGTCGCTGTATGAGGGCGCCGCAAGTCGTTCGAACGGGTTATGGCATCGTTGGAGCTGTGGTGAGTACGGGAACCGTGCAATCGGGTGCGTCTGTCGGCCTGACCTTCGCCGATCCGGCGTTGGAAAGCAGCGTCATGGCGATCCTCCAGGACGTCGAGACGGTGCTGGTCGACGCTGTCCACAGCGCGAACCCGCTGGTGACCGAGGCGGCCCGCCACCTGGTCAACGCGGGTGGCAAGCGCTTCCGTCCGCTGCTGGTGGCGCTCGCCGCGCACTTCGGTGACCCGAGCTCGCGCGACGTCGTGATGGCTGGCGTGGTGGTCGAGCTGACCCACCTCGCCACCCTCTACCACGACGACGTCATGGACGAGGCGGACGTGCGCCGCGGCGCGCCCAGCGCCAACTCCCGCTGGGGCAACTCGCTCGCCATTCTCATCGGCGACTATCTCTTCGCCCGCGCCGCCGCGGCCGCCACCGAGCTCGGGCTCGAAGCGGTCAAGATCCAGTCGAGCACCTTCTCCCGGCTCGTGCACGGCCAGGTCGCCGAGACCGCCGGCCCGCTGCAGGGTGAGGACGCGATCTCGCACTACCTGCGGGTCATCTCGCAGAAGACCGGCTCGCTGATCTCCACCAGCGCCCGCTTCGGCGGCATGTTCGGCGGTTGCAGCGACGAGGAGATCGAGGCCCTGGCCACGTTCGCCGAGACGTTCGGCATCGCGTTCCAGCTGTCCGACGACCTCATCGACATCGCCAGCGAGAGCACCCAGTCGGGCAAGACCCCGGGCACGGACCTCCGCGAGGGCGTGCCGACCCTGCCGGTGCTCTATGCGCTCGCCTCCGGCGACGACGACGCGGCCTCGATCCGTCTCCGCGAGATCCTCTCCTCGGGGCCGGTCACGGATGACGCGCTGCACGCGGAGGCCCTGGGGCTGCTGCGGGAGTCCGCGGCGCTGAAGCAGGCCCGCGAGACCGTCCGGGGCTATGCGGACCGCGCACGGGCCTCCCTGGCGCCCCTGCCGCACGTGCCGGCGCGCGCCGCCCTGGAGTCGCTCTGCGACTTCATCGCCGACCGCACCAACTAACTGACCCTGTTCTGACCTGTCCGCCGGTGTGGCCTAGGCCGCACCGGCGTTGACGTCTGTCCTCGGCTGTATTGCTCAATGCCATATGGCGCTGGTACCTGCCTTCGCAACAACTCGCAACGGCGTGATGACAGCCAGGAGCGGCCGAGCTGGACTCGCGCGGCGGTTACTCAAGCGATCCGCCATTACTTCCACAGACTCAGAGGCGCTTGCTCGGGCATTACTCACATAACTCGGCGTGTCGATCACATGACTGCACAGAGCCGATGTCCGCTATGGGCCATTCATCGCTATGTGCAGCGCGTTCGGATTCCCTCACCTCGCGCCAGAAATGATCAAACTGTTCCCTGGACCCGCTCCAGTTTCATATGGTGTGAATCCAGTTACTGCTGCGGCTGGGGAGGGCGGCGGTGCGGGATCCACAGGCCGAACCCTCGGACCTCATCCGGAGCGTGTCGAGGGCACTACGAGTCTTGGAGGCCGTGGGTCAATCACCACGCGGCCTCACCGTGAAGCAGATCGCCAGGCGATGTGACTTCACGGTCGCTACTACTTATCACCTGGTGCGCACGCTCGCGTACGAGGGCTACGTCATCCGCCGGGAGAACGGCACCTACGTGGTCGGCCTGGAAATCGCCGACCGCTACCGGGAGCTCGTCCTCGCGTTCCGTGGGCCCAGCGCCGTCACTGACCGCCTGCGCCGCGCCGCGACGGAAACGGGCTACAGCCACTATCTCGGGCGCTTCATCGGCGGCAGGATCGCCGTGACGGCGTCGGCCGAGGGTCCGCGGACCCCGCCGCTCGACGAGCTCGTGCCCGGCTACGACGACGCCGCGCACGCGACCGCGCTGGGCAAGGCGCTGCTCGCGACCATGAGCGCGGACCAGCGGTGGCGTTTCTTGAAGGAATACGGGATGCGGGCATACACCTCGGCAACCCTGACCTCGCCGGAGGCGCTCGACTCCGACCTCGCCGCCGGCGACCGCCGCGGGATGCAGATCGAGATCGGCCAGTTCCGCCAGGGGCTCGCGTGCGCGGCCGTCATGGTCGTCAACGACCGCGATCCCGACCGCCGGGTCGTCCTGGCATGCGCGCTGCCGCCCGCGGAGCTGATGTCTTCGGCGAAGGTCGTGCGGACCCGCCTGCTGGCCACCGCCCACCACCTGGCGACGGTCCTGGCCGAATAGGACGGTCCCGTCCTGCGCGGCGCGGCGAGTGTCAAGGGCGACCCGGGCGGCGCCACCGCGCAGCCGCACGGCGATGGTCTGGGTACGTGCGAACGGGCGCCTCCCCTCGTACATGGGGAGACGCCCGCAACGCAGAGAACGGTCAGACGACGGTCAGACGCCGATGTTGCGGCCGTCCAGACGCCACGCCACCGCGATGCCCGGCTTGGCGAAGTCGCCGTCGGGCCAGTTCGACGCGGGCTTCTCCACCGACGCGCCGGTGATCTCGCCGGGGTGCTGCACCGCGACGAACGCGCTCTTGTTGTCGCCGTGGATCCACGGGCCGCAGGTCTCGGCGCCGTAGGGCACCGTCAGGAACTGCTTCAGGTGACCCTTCTCCGGGCCTTCGAGCGGCACCGCGAACAGGCCGTCGTTGGTGCCGAGCGCGTTGCCGTCCGTGGAGATCCACAGGTTGCCGGCGCCGTCGAACGCGACGTTGTCAGGGCAGGAGATCGGCGACACCTGGGTCTTGTCGTAGCCCATGAAGTAGGTCGCCGGGTCCTTCGGGTCGCCGCAGACGATCGGGATCGTCCAGGTGAACGTGGTGCCTGTGTGGTCGCCCTTGTCCTCGGTGATCTCGAAGATGTGGCCGTGCTTGTTGTTCGTGCGCGGGTTCGCCTCGTCGGCGGGGGCCTTGCCGGCCGGGCCGCGCGCCGTGTTGTTCGTCAGCGCGACGTAGATCTTGCCGGTCTTCGGGTTGGGCTCGACGTCCTCGGGACGGTCCATCTTGGTCGCGCCGACCGCGTCACCCGCGAGCCGGGTGAAGACCAGCACCTCCTCGACCGTCATGCCGGGGACCTGCGACTTGCCGTCCTTCACCAGCGCGACCCACTCGCCGGTGCCGTTGAACGCGCCGTCGGCGGGCAGCTTGCCACTGCCGTCGATCTCCGCGGCCGACGTGAAGCCGAGCTTCGCCACGTACAGCGAACCCGACTCCAGCAGCGTCAGGTTGTGCCGGCGGGCGAAGTAGGACTTGCCGCTGTCGAACTTCTTGTCCGACACGAACTTGTACAGGTAGTCGAAGCGCTCGTCGTCGCCCATGTACGCCACGGCCTTGCCGTTCTTGGCGATGATGATGTTGGCGCCCTCGTGCTTCACCCGGCCGAGCGCCGTGTGCTTGCGCGGGGTCGAGCCCGGCGTGAACGGGTCGATCTCGACGACCCAGCCGAAGCGGTTCGCCTCGTTCGGGTTCTTCGTCAGGTCGAAGCGGGCGTCGGCGCGGTCCCACTTGCGGCTGCCCGACGGGTACCGGTTGACCGTGTCGATGCCGTAGCGGTTGAACCGGGTCTTGGCCGGCTCGACGGCCGTCTCGGCGCCGACGAAGTACTGGTTGAAGTTCTCCTCGCCCGACAGGATCGTGCCCCACGGGGTCACGCCGCCGGCGCAGTTGTTGAGCGTGCCGATCACGTCGCGACCCGACGGGTCCGCGGACGTCTTCAGCAGCGCGGAGCCAGCCGCGGGGCCGGTAACCTTGAAGTGCGTCGACAGGGCGGTGACCCGGCGGTTGTACCGCCGCCACCCGCGCGTCACCGGCGTCCAGCGACCAGAGTCGCCGACCCGCTCCAGCTCGACGACCGACATGCCGTGCGCGGCCATCGTGGTGCGCAGCTGCTCGACCGACAGCCCGTCGATGCCCGGGAAGTTCGGGAACATCAGGTCTTCGTTGGTGTACTCGTGGTTGCACACGAGCAGCGCCCGCTCGCCACGACGGTCCAGCGGCAGCACCGCGACGAAGTCGTTGTTGTAGCCGAACTGCTTCGACTGCGCGTCGGCGGACTGCTTCGCCACGTTGAAGCGCGGCGCGCCCGGCACGACCTCGTCGCCCCACTTGATGACGACGGCGTGGTCGTAGCCGTTGGGGACCACGATCCCGTCGACCTGGTTGGGGGTCACGGCCTTGAAGCTCAGCTGCGACGGCTCCGAAGTCTTCGCCGCGTACGTGTCGACCTCGGGCACGACGACGTCAGGCTCGCCGGCCTCCCCAGCGGGCGAGGCGAACGCCGGGGTGCCGACGGCCGCACCGGCACCGGCGAGACCGAGCACGAGCGCACCGGCGCGCATGACCCCACGGCGCGACACCGCGTTGACCTCATCGGTGAAGTACGGGTTGGCCGACTGGTTCGGGACCGGGTGGTCGCAGGCGTTGCCGCAGCGGTACAGGCAGGTCATGCGGTCGCGACCGCCGTGCGAGACGGCCATGGGTAACGACCGGCGTGGGTTGTCCGACATCTCTGGGGCTCCTGATCCTGGACAGCGACGAGATGAGCCGCACCCTAGGGATGTCGGGTGAATGACATGTGACGCCGCCTTGAACCACTGTGCGTATTAGTGCGTAGAAGCCAGTGGAAGGGATGCGGATAGTGCCAAAGCGTGAGTACAGACGATGCTGACCTGCTGCTGAAGGCGCTCCACAAGGAGCATGGAGACGCGCTGTTCGCCCACGCGCTGCGACTGACCGGCGGAGACCGCCAACGGGCCGAGGACCTCGTGCAGGAGACCCTGCTGCGGGCCTGGCAACACCCGGAGGCGCTCGACCCGGCCCGCGGCTCGGTGCGAGCCTGGCTCTTCACCACCGCCCGGAACCTCGCCATCGACGCGTGGCGGCGACGCTCCGCACGGGTGGGCGAGGTCTTCACCGACCAGATGCCGGAGTCCCCGGTGGTGGTCGACGAGACCGAGCGCGCGGTGGAGTCCTGGGTCATCGCTGAGGCGCTGACCCGACTTTCCCGACCGCACCGCGAGGTCCTGGTGGAGTGCTTCTACCAGGGACGCTCGGTCGCCGAGGCGGCCGAACGGCTGGGCGTGCCCCCGGGCACCGTCAAGTCGCGGACCTACTACGCACTGCGATCGCTGAAGGTCGTCCTAGAGGAGTTGGGGGTGGGCCATGAGGTGTGAGCACCTTCATGACTCGGCCGTGTACGTGCTCGGGGCGCAGTCGCCCGAAGAGCGCGAGGAATATGAGCGGCACCTGGCGTCCTGCGCGGACTGCCGGGCCGCGGTGTCGGAGTTCGGCGAGCTGCCGCCGCTGCTCAGCAAGCTGGACCCAGCGGTCGCCGCGTCCTGGGCCGGGCCGTCCGCCGCTCCTTCCCCCGACGCCGCTTGGGCCGGTCCTTCCGTCGCCGCCCTGCTTCCCCGCGTCCTGGACCGTGCGGAGCGTGGCCGCCGCACCGACCGGCGCCGCCGGCGCTGGCAGACCGCGGGGACGGCGCTCGTCGCGGCCTGCCTCGGCGTGCTCGCCGTCCTCGGGGTGCGCTCCGCCGGGGTCGGACAGCCGGATTTCGTCGCCATGCAGGAGGTTGCGGCGACGGTACCGGTGACCGCCAGCCTCGCCCTCGAAGGCCTCGGCGACGGGACTCTCGTCCGTATGCGGTGCGCCTACAAGCCGGGCGGCGGCTACGGGAAGTGGACCTACAAGCTCTATGTCGTGCCGAAATCCGGCGAACCCGAGGAGCTCGACTCCTGGACCGCCGGCGCCGGTGACGAGTACGAGCTCAAGGCGCACAGCCAGTACCAGCGCGACAACATCCAGAAGGTCGAGATCCGCAAGGGCGACGGCACCCCACTGCTCGTCCTGAACGCCTAGATCGTCGTCTGACTCACACTGGTGGCGGTCGTCGGCTCCTTCGCGGCGGCCGCTTCTTCCGTCGCCCTCCGTTGCCTGCTGTGCCGGATCGCGTCCACGGTGAAGATCGACAGGGCGAGCCACACGATCACGAAACCGGCGAGGCGCCCCGGCGGCATCGGCTCATGGAAGACCAGCACGCCGAGGATCAGCTGCAGGGTCGGCGTCAGGTACTGCAGGATCCCCAGACCGGACAGCGGCACCCGGTTGGCCGCCTCGGCGAACAGCAGCAACGGCACCGCGGTCAGCAGGCCACTACCCGCCAGCATCACCGTGTGCCACACCGAAACGGTCCCGAACGTCTGCTGATGACGCGTCGCCAGCCACGCCAGGAACGCGAGCGCGGGCAACGTCAGCACCGCCGACTCGAGGAACAGCCCCTCGCCGGCGGGCAGGCCGAGCTGCTTCTTGATCAGGCTGTAGGTCCCGAACGACCCGGCGAGCGTCAAGGCGATCCACGGCACCCGACCGTTGTCCACGCTCAGGACCACCACCGCGACCAGCCCGACCCCGAGCGCGACCCACTGCAGGCCGCGCAGCCGCTCCCGCAGCACCAGCACGCCGAGCAGGATCACGAACAGCGGGTTGATGAAGTACCCCAGCGACGCCTCGACGACGTGGTCCGTGTCCACGGCGAAGATGTAGACACCCCAGTTGACGGCGATGAAGACCGCCGCGACCGAGATCCCCGCAAGCCGCCTGCGGTCCTTGACCAGCGCTTTCAGCGCCTTCCACCGGGACAGCGCCGTCAGCAGCACCGCGACCGAGACCAGCGACCACACGATGCGGTGCGCCAGCACCTCCACGGCACCCGCAGGCCGCAGCGCCCGGAAGTACAGCGGGAACACGCCCCACATGATGTTGGCGGACAATGCGGACAAATACCCACGGCGCAGCGGTTCCACGCCCCCCACCGTAAGGGGCGGTCTGCAAACCGCCCCTCACCGGGTTCGTCCGGAGCTGCTGGCTACCGGTAGTAGTTGTTCTGCGGCCGGTACTGCTGGCGGGGCTGAGGCGGCGGAGGCTGGCGGCGGTTCCTGTCCTTGTCGCCACCGTCGGGGATCACGAGGTTGATGACCCAGCTGACGATGCCGATGAACAACGCCCCGAGCACCGCCGACGGCCAGAAGTCGTCGACGTGGAACGCCAGGTCGAGCTTCCCGGCGATCCAGCTCGTCAGCATCAACAGCAACCCGTTGACGACCAGCGAAATCAACCCGAGCGTCAACAGATACGCCCAACAGCCAATGGTCTTGATGATCGGGCGCAACACGGCATTCACGATCCCGAAGATCGCGGCAACGACAACCACGGTGAGCACCTGGCGCCCAGTGGTCCCGTCAACAGTGATGCCCGGGATCACCAGCGTCGCCAGCCACACCGTGAACGCACTCACGCCGAGCCGGATGAGGATTCCCATGCCGGTGATCGTGCCACTGCACCTGCCCCCAGCCAAGACACCCTGCTAACTCCGCGCTGTCGCGCGGGGCGGGGGTTCCCACCCGCACCCCCATGCTCGCTGCGCTCGCACTGCCTGCGCGTGCGCGCGGCAGCTTCCGCGCGTGCGCGCACCATCCGCCCCGGCTGGCGTCCGACGTCGCGTTCGTCGCCTTGCCCAGAGATCGCGTCCCAGGCTTTCGCGCGCTCTTACGCTCCTACAGCCGTGCGCTCGCACGGTCCCGCGGTTGGACGGTTGAGCGGTCCTGCAGTCGTGCGGTCCGGGCGATCGCGCGCTCTTACGCTCCTGCGGTCGTGCGTCCGTGCCATCCTGCGGTTGGACGGTTGAGCGGTGCTGCAGTCGTGCGGTCCGGCCATCGTGCGGTCTGGGCGATCCGGCAGGACGGTGCCACCAAGTCCTACGCCGACCTCGATCCTGTGCCCCGGGTCCCGCTGCCGGTCGGGCCGTCGGTCTGCGACCTTGGGATGATGGGCGGAGCTTCGTGCCTCTGGTCAGGCGCGACGGCCATGGCAGCGGCGAGTGGCGTCGGACCTGGCCCGTCGGGTCTGGGCGTGGAGGACGGGTCAGCGGGCGGGACCGCCTGTGAGTTGGAGCTCGATCCGGGTCGGGGACATGTGGGCCCAGCGGACGGTGTGACGGCTGACGACGACGCCGAGCATCTCCGGGGGGATGCGTGTGAGCCAGGACGCTGAGGCTTCCAGGCCGAGCACATCGGTGGCGATGACCGCCTCGGCCGGGGTCATGGGCTGGAGGAAGACGAGGTCGGCGCGGGTCAGCAGGTCGGCGTCGCCGCGGGTGAGCTCGTCGCGGATCACGAGCGTGGATCGCCAGGCCGACTCGACGACCGCCGAAGCGGCGTTGGCCGCCGCGGCGGCAGCCGAGGCGGTCGTGGCGGGGGTCGGGCGGCGCGTGGGCGGCGTGGGGTCGAGGATCAGGAGTTGGGGATGGGTGGGGGTCGGCGGGGGTAGAGCGGCGGGCACGCCGGCCGGGAGCAGCGTGATCTGCTCGCCGCCCAGTGCTCGCAAGAACAGGGACCACGCGGCAGGGCGGGTCGACTGGACGGTGACGTGAGCGCCGAGGGCCAGGGCGCGCAGGGCCAGCATCTGCGCGCAGGGCAGGCCGCCGATCAGGACGGTGCGGGTGGGCTCGGGGCGGAACGGATGGATGGTGACCGGGGCGCCGTGCCGGTTGGTGCCGAGCATCAGGCCGGCGGGGCCGGTGGTGGGTGTCAGTGCGGCGAGCTGCCCGGCGTTGACGGATGGGGTGGGAGCGCCGTCGGCGGTCAGGTCGTCCCGGCCGGTGAGCAGGCCGGCCAGGGCGGCCGCGTCGGCAGGGGCGCCGCCGCCGAGGGGGAGCGTGGCGGCCAGCGCGTCGAACTGGGCGCCGGTCAGACGCGTGACGGTGGCGTCGTGGGTCGACGCGAGGCGGTGCAGCGCCGCGATGGCCTGGTCGAGGGCGGACGGGGTGGCGGCCGCGAGACGGACGGCCAGCTCCGCCCGGCAGGTCGCGCCGGGGTCGGCGCCGGTGGTGGTGAGGGCGACCGTCACCGCGGAGCAGGGCAGCGTGAGCACCTCGGTGGCGAGCGGGCCCTCCCGCGGCCGGCGGCGGAGCCGGAACACCGCCTGCTGCAGGCCGCCGGCCTCCAGGCCGCGCCTCGTCTCGCGCAGCGGAAGGTCGGGCTCGTGGTGGGCGGTCTCGGACAGCGCGGCCAGCGCCGAAGGCGTCGACAGCGGGCGGGTCGCCACGCCCGCCTTGCCGAGCTGGCGGCAGGCGCGGCGAACCGCGGCGACGAGGCTGCGCTCCAGGTCCTCGCGTTGATAACCGCCGGCGCGGCGGATGCGCACGCTGAGCAGGACCCGGCGGTGTGCGGGGACCTTGCCCTCGGTGAGCTGCCGATATGACGTGGCCGGAGGGCCCCGGTCAGCGGGCGCGGTCGCGCTGACCAGCAGCTGGAGCCGTGCGGCCGGCAGGTCGGCGGCGGCCGGGGGCAGCAGCGTGGTCAGCGGCGGTAACGGGGGCAATGGGTCGCCGAGCAGTGCGGACAGGTCGCCGACCCGGATCGTCGCGGCGAGCCCGTCGGCATCTTCGACCACGCCGACGTCGACGCCGTCGATGTCGACGGACGACATGAAGGCGCCGGGGCGGACCGTGCCCAGCAGGTCCACGCCGGACAGTCGCCCGGACCGGAGGCCGAGCAGCCCGACGGGTGCCAGCGCGAAGCCCAGCGCCCACGCCGGATGCACCGTCCACGCCAGGACCGACAGCGCCAGCGCGGCCTGCGCCAGCACCACGTGGACAACCTTCTTCATATCGCCCCCCGCCTATGCGACTCAGCGAATATCGTAAAGCGCCGGTACGACATTTTCGGAGGGGTGCATGGCGTCGCGGCAGGACCAGCTGCATTCGTACCAGTTCATGGTCCAGCGCGTGGTTGCCGCGTTGGTCATGCGTGAGACCGACCCGCCGAGATCGCCGTTTCGGCGGGTAGCAGGGGCGACGCTGGTCGGCGTGCTGATCGCGGCTTTGGGCATCGGCGGTGCTGCGGCGTATGCGCTGATTGTCCCGAGCACCTCCAGCAAATGGCGCGACGAAACAGCGATCATTGTCGAGAAAGATACGGGTGCGCTTTTCATATACCGCGAAGAACGACTCCACCCGGTCCTCAATCAGGCCTCCGCGCTCCTCATCCTCAACCGCGCCGGCACCAAGACGATCGAGGTCAGCCGGACCGCGATCGCCGAGGCCCCCCGCGGCGCGCCGCTCGGCATCCCCGGCGCGCCGGCGTCGCTTCCGGCGAAGGCCAAGCTGCACCGCCGGCCGTGGGAGATCTGCACCCAAGGCGAAGCATCAACGCTGTTCATAGACGCGAAGGCGCCACGGGACGGCACGAGGCTCGAAGATCGCGCACTGCTCGTCACGGATCGGACGCTGGGCCTGTATCTGGTCGTACACCAGCGGAAACATCAAATCAGGCAGCCATCCGCAATCCTCCCCGCCCTCGTCTGGTCGGGACGGCCGCAGACCCCGGTCGCGCAGGCGTTCCTGCACGCCATCGCATCCGGCGCCGACCTGGTCGTCCCCGCCGTCGAAGGGCGCGGCCGCAAAGTCGCGGGCGGGACGGTCGGGCAGCTGTTCGAGGTGCGCACCGGCGACCGGGTCGACGCGTTCGTGCTGACCGTCGACGGCCTCGCCTCCGTGACGCCGCTGCAGGCCGCACTCCTGCAGGTCAAGGCGCAGCCGCTCACGCCGGGGGAGTTCGCCGCGCTGGTCCAGGACCGTCAGGTCCGGCCCCTGCCGTCCGGCGCGGGCATGCCGGCCGAGGTGCCGGAGCTTCTCGACGACGGTTTCGGCGCCGCCTGTACGACCAGCGACGCCACCATCACGGTCGGCAACACGCTGCCCGGGCCCGGCGCGGCGCTGATAACGTCGTCGACGTCGGATGCGGGCGCCGTGTTGGCCGACAGGATCGTGGTGGCGCCAGGGGGCGGGGCGCTGGTCCGCACCGACACGGGAAGCCTCACGCTGGTGACGGATCTCGGCCGCCGGCACGCGCTTCCGGACGCGGGCGTCCTTGCCGGCCTCGGCTATCAGGGCGTGGAGCCGGTCGTGGTGCCGGGCGAGTTCGTCGGGCTGCTCCCGGCCGGGCCGGCGCTGGACCCGCAGCGGGCGCTCAGTAGTTCGTGAGGATGAGGTCCGAGCTGGCCCTGGCGTCCGAGCGCAGGTTGATGTCGCGCCGCGTCGCCATCGTCGTCGCGGTGAAGTCGCTGTAGATGCGGCGGGTCGCGTCGGTGTCGCTGTTGGTCATGGTGATCAGGACCCCGCGTCCGGTGGCGACGCGCATCGCCGCGGCCAGGCGCTCGTGGTCCGCGTCGCGGAACTGGCCCGCCGTGTAGCGCTTGAAGTCCGCGAACCCGCCCTCCGGCAGATACGGCGGGTCGAGAAACACCCAGTCGCCCGCCGCCGCCTCGCGCAGCGGCTCCTCGAAATCGCACAGCCGGATCTCGACCCCGGCGAGCGCCGCGGAGGCCGCCAGCAGTGTTTCGCGGCGATAGTACGGCCGGTCATAAGCGCCATAAGGAGCGTTGAAACCGCCCCGCCGGTTGACCCTCCACAGCCCGCGGAACGCGGTTTTGTTGAGGTAGATGACCCGGACTGCACGATCGAGGTCGCTCAGTTCCGCGGGATTCTGCGCGCGCACGGCGGCGAACCGCTCAACGGTGTTCGGCAGCGCGTCGAGGCGCTCCATAACCGCCTCAGGCTGCGTCGCGACGGCGCGGAAGCAGGCGACGAGCTCCGGATTGGCGTCCGACAGCACGGCCTTGGCGGGGCGCAACTCGAAGAACACCGCGGCGCTGCCCATGAAGGGCTCCCAATAGCAGCCCGTGAACGGCGGCGCCCCGGCAACGAGCTGCGCCGCATACCGGGTCTTCCCACCGGCCCACTTGATGAACGACCGGCCATCCGCCACGCGGTCCATCGTAATTGAAGGGTGAAATGCCGGAAGTTATCCACAGGGAGGAATTACGTCTGGTTGTCGATCGGTGATTGCCGATACCGTCGGCGAGTCCGTGATACGAGAGACGGGGTGAGCACCGTGGCACAGACGACACAGGCGCAGCAGGCCGAGCTGCATTCGGCGGCCGCGAGATTCGAGCAGGTCAACGGCGAGCTGCAGAGCATGCTGAGCACGCTGATGCGCCAGCTGGAGACGACCAGGACCGGCTGGCAGGGCGCGGGCGGCCGGTCCTTCGACACGGTCAAGCACGCCTGGCAACGCGACCAGGACACGCTGAACAAGAGCCTGCTCGAGACCGCCGAGGGCCTCAGATCCGCCGGCCGTAACTACCAGGTCACCGACACCGATGCCGGCACCCGCTTCAGGGGCATCGGCAACCAGCAGCTGCCGCTCTGAGTCGGGGGAGACACCCATGGACGACACACTGGTGGTCAACTTCGCCGCCATGGACCACGCCGGGCAGTCCATCCAGAGCGCGCTCAACACGCTCAACGCCAGGCTCGAGGAGGTCACCCAGCTCGGCCGCCGGCTGACCGCCGGATGGCAGGGCGAGTCCCGCGAGGCGTATGCCGCCCGCCAGGCCAACTGGGAGCGCGCCGGCGGTGACCTGGCCGCGACGCTGCGGGAGATCAAGGTCGCCCTCGACGAGTCGATGCGTCGCTACCTGGAGACGGAGCACCGCAACCGGCACCTGTTCCCGCAACGCTGAGCAGCTCCCGAAGGCCCGGTCCGCAGCCAAGCCGCGGACCGGGCCATCACCATGCCCGCAAGACGGGTCAGCGGCGGGCGTGAGGCGTAAACGCAGGCGTGGGCCGGTCCGGGGCGGGGAGGCGCCGGACGCCCGGATGCCAGGCGCGGCGCCGTCCCCGCGGCACCACGACGGCGATCAGCAGCAGGGTCGTGGCCAGCCCGACGCCCAGGCCGGAGAAGAGGAGCGTCCGGTCCTCCGCCGCGGCCCGCTCCGCCGCCCGCGGATCGTTCTTGAGCGGGGCCAGGGCCTGGCCGGTCGGCACGGGTCGCGCACCGGGCTCCTCTGTCAGGGCGCGATAGGGGTTGAGGACGCCCGCGCCGTAGCCCGGGCCGGCCTCGCCGCCGTCGGCGGTTGCCGTGAGGCGGGCGGCGATCTCTTTCGCCGTGAGTTCCGGCTTGTACTGGCGGAGCAAAGCGGCAGCGGCGGACACGAACGGGGTGGCGAAGCTGGTGCCCTCGACCGTGGTGAGGCCGTGCGGAGCCGCGGTCGTGACGACCCGGCCGCCGGGCGCCACGAGGTCCACGAACGGGCCGGTCTGGGAGGACGGCAGGCGTTGACCGTCCGCGCCGATGGCGCCGACGCCGAGGACGCCGTCGTACGCCGCGGGGAACGGGGTCCTGTTCCCCTCCGCGAAGCGGTTTCCGGCGGCGGCGACCAGGACCACGTCCCGGGCCACCGCGAACTGGACCGCCTCCCGGACGGCGGGGACGTCCTGGTAGGACACCAGGGACAGGTTGATCACGTCGGCGCCGAGGTCGACGGCTGACCGGATCGCCGCGGCCACGCCGGCGGGGGTGCCGCGCCGGCCTGCGGTCGTGCCGTCTTCGAGCTCGACCAGCTCGCTCACGCGAAGCGACAGGATCGTGACGCCGGGAGCGAGGCCCTGCATCGGGGAGCCCGCGACGGCACGGGCGGCGATGATCCCCGCCACCCCGGTGCCGTGCCCGACGCAGTCGGCCAGTGAGCCGCCGCCGTCGAGCTGGTCCGGGCCCGCCCGCACGGCGCCCCGCAGCTGGGGGTGTCCGGCGTCGACACCGGAGTCGACGACCGCGACCGTCACTCCACGACCGTCGGCGAGAGGGCTGAGTTTGCGTTGGTCGTACACCTGCGAAGGCCAAGGCAACGAGGTCGGTGCCGGAACTTGTGGCCGGACCGGGGTGGCACAGGGCGGTGGGGCCTGTGCCCCAGCCGTCGGAGGTGCGACAGTGAACCCGACAAGCAGGCATGAAAGACTCAGAACAGCCGATCGGACGAGCTGCGGCATGCGCAGATGGTAGTGGTTGCACCCTCGGACGGTGACGCTCGTGAGACAGGCCTGGGTCGAAAGGCAGTTCGATCGCTATGCTGGCCGGAGCGCTTGCAGGGTCGCACCCCTCGGATTGCCGTGGCCGTATAGGTTAAGTTTCGCGAGCGCGGCGGTTCCGAGCCCGACAGAGGGGGTGGCCCGTGAGCGAGTGGGAGCCGGCCACCGAGGCCGAAGGCGCCATGCGTGACGCCCTGCGCGCTAACGACCAGGAGCAGTATTTCCGCATCCTGGCCCGCACGGACATCATGCTGCCCATCGCGCCCGAAGGCGTGCAGAACGGCGACTCGGGCTGGGGCACCTGGACGACCGAGGGCCGCACGCACGTGCTGGCGTTCACGTCGCCCGAAGCGCTCCGCGAGTGCCTCGCCGGGCATCCCGGCACGCATCGGCGGGTGCCGTTCCGTGACCTGGCGGGCATCTGGCCCAATGTCGAGTGGTGGCTCGCCGTCAATCCGGGCCTGCCGATCGAAGGCTATCTGCCCTCGTGGTTCGTGACCCAGATCACCCGCGGCGACGTCCGCCTGCCCGGCCGCACGCTCGGCGCCCGGGCGAGGATCGAGCAGGCGTCCGGTCCGCGGGCCCGCGCGACGGCCCAGGTGCCGGTCCGCAGCGTGCCCAACCAGCCCGCGCCGACCCCGATCGAGCGCCAGCGGATGAAGGCCGAGTCGGCGCCGACCTCCGCCCCGCCCGGGCCGTTGGACGGCCAGCAGGGCTTCCCGACGTCTGGCGGACCCGCGGGCCGTTCGCCTTCCGGGCCCCCGCCGAAGCGTGACGTGCCGCCGCCCGACGTGGCGCCGCCCGGGGCGTTCCTGCCGACGCGGGCGGACCGCCCGGTCAACTACGAGCGCACGACCGGTGCGGCCGGCTATGACCGGCCCGCCGACTTCCGCCGTCCTCGGCCGCCGATGCCACCGGCCGCCGCCGCGCCGCCCGGGCGCGGGGGGCTTTTCGATGACTCGGACCGGTCCTCGCTGGACGTGCCGGGCGAGCGCGAGCTGTTCGGCGAACTGAAGCCTGACACGCCTGGTCGTTCGCCGGGTTGGTCGCCCGGTGCAGACACGCGCCCGGCGCACCCCGCCAAGCCGTCCGGCCTGCCGTCGCGTCCCGGTGCCGGCGAGTCCGGTCTGCCTTCGCGTCCTGGTGGCGGTGAGTCCGGCCTGCCGATGCGGCCTGGTGCCGGCGAGTCCGGCCTGCCGATGCGGCCGACTTCGCCCGCTCCGGGCTCTGCCAATGGGCCGTCGGGCCTTCCGTCGCGTCCCGGTGGCGGTGAGTCCGGGCTGTCGTCGCGGCCTGGCGGTAATGGGTCGGGCCTGCCGATGCGGCCGACTTCGCCCGCGCCGGGTTCTGCCGGTGGGCCGTCGCGTCCGGGTGACGCCGGCTCGTCAGGGCTGCCGATGCGGCCCACTTCGCCCGCCGGGGGCTCGCCAGGGCTGTCGTCGCGCCCGTCCACGGCGCTCAGCAGCTCGTCCGGCCTGCCCGCGCGGCCGTTGGCGTCGGGCGGCCCCGGCGGCGGCCTGCCGGCCCGTGGCGCCCCTGCCGGCTCCGAAGGCCAGGATCAGGACGACCGTGAGGGCGATCCCCGTCGGTACTGGCCCCGCCGCGAACCCGCCCGCAGCCTCGGCGAGATCTTCACCGAACATGCCGACCCGGTGATCCCTGCCGCGTGGCAGCCACCCCCTGACCTGCCGCAGTCGACCGCCCCGCCGCTGCCGACCCGCCAGCCGGGCGGCCGCTCCGAGGCCGAGGCACCTGTGGCGTTCCGGTCCGGCGAGGGCGGCGCGCTGCCGTCCCGACCCGCTCCGGGCGAGGCGGGCGCGTTGCCGTCCCGTCCCGGCGCCGATGGCCCGCTGCCGTCGCGCCCCGGTCCTGGCGATGGGCCTTCGCGTCCCGGCGACCCCGGCTCCCGCCCCGGCGGGTTCGGCGGTCCGGGCGCTCCCGGCTCCTTCGGTGGTCAGGGCACCTCCGGTCATCCCGGCGGCTTCGGTGGTGCTCGGGGCGCTTTCGGTAGTCCAAGCGGTCCCGGCACGCCGGCTGGTTCGAGCGGCCCCGGCACGCCTGGTGGTCAGGTCGGTCCAGGCGCGTCAGGTGGTCCGGGTGCCTTCGGCGCGCCTGGTGGTCCGGGTGGCCCCGGTGCGCCAGGTGGTCAGGGTGCTTTCGGTGCGCCGGGTGGTCCAGGCGAGGCCGGTGCATTCGGCGGGCACGGGGCTCCGGGCGCCCCCGTTTCGGGTGCTCCTGGCGGGTTGCCGTCGCGGCCCGGGGCCGGGCAGGGCGCTGCCCCCGGTTCGTTGCCGTCGCGGCCCGGGGCCGGTGAGCAGGGTGCTCCTGGTTCGTTGCCGTCGCGGCCGGGCGATGGTCGTGGTGAAGGCGACGCCGGTTCGTTGCCGTTGCGGCCCGGGCTGGTCGATCCTGGCGCGTTCCGGCCCGGGGAGAGCGGCCCGTCGCAGTCCGGGGCTCGCGAGGGTGGATTCCTGCAGTCCGGGGCCGGTGGCTTCGGACCGGGACGGGGCAGGGCCGACGAGCCCGCCGCGTTCCATGACGACGACCCCCGGCAAGGGGGATCCGGCTCGCGCGCCGGTGAGCAGGGCGGGTTCCTGTCGAGCCCCACATCCGGCGAGGCCGGACCGCGGGGTCAGGAGCCGCCGTTGCCGTTCGACCGGCCGGTGTTCGACCGGCCAGGGTTCAGCCGCCTGGACATCGAGGCGCCCGAGGTCGACGAGCCGCCCGCGGCGTCGGTCGACGCGCCCGTCAACGAGCCCAGGTCCCTGTTCGGCCCGGTCAAGGGGCGGGCGAAGGCGGCCGGGTTCGGGCGGACCTCCGACCTGGACGATCACCCGTTCTTCGCCGACTCCGAGCCGTCCGAGTTCGACCGGCCGGTGTTCGGGGCGCCGGACCGTGACCAGCGCCAGCAGGCACCCCGTGAGCAGGCCCCCTGGGGTCCGGACGCCTTCGACCAGCCGGGCCGCGACCAGCTCGCCCGCGAGCAGGCCGCGCAAGAGGCCCGCGACCAGGCAGCCCACGAAGCCCGCGAGCAGGCCGCGCAAGAGGCCCGCGACCAGGCAGCCCACGAAGCCCGCGAACTGGCCGCGCAGGAAGCGCGCGAGCTGGCCGCGCAGGAGGCGCTCCAGCAGGCTGCCCGTGAGCAGGCCGCCCGAGCGGCCCGTGAGCAGGCCGAACGTGAGCAGGCCGAGCGGGAACAAGCCGCCCAGGAAGCGCGCGCCCAGGAAGCCCGGGAGCAGGAAGTCCGCGAGCAGGCCGCCCGTGACGAGGCCCGCCGACTGGCCGAGCACGAAGCCGCTCAGGAGGCGGCCCGAGAAGCCGCCCGGGAAGCGGACAGGGAGGCCGAGCGCGAAGCGGCCCGAGAGCGTGCCACGCAGGAAGCCGCGCGGGAGCTCGTCGCCCAGCAGGCCCGTGACCTCGCGGCGCAGGAAGCCGCCCGAGAGAGCGCGGACAGCGCCGAGGAAGAAGCCCGCCACGAGACCGCGTACGAGCCCTGGCGCCCGTCCGAAGCCTCGATGGGTCTCGACCTCGCAGCCGAACTGAGGGCGATCGAGGAGCGCGCCGCCCAGGCCAGGGCCGCCGAGGAAGAGGCCGCCCGCGAGCTGGCCGAGCAGCTGCGCGCCATCGAGGAGCGCGTCGCCAGGTCCAGCGCAGGCCAGGACACCCGGCTGCGCGGCGAGGACGAGCGGGAAGACCACCCGGCCCGCGCCGACAGCGAGTCCACTCAGGCCATCGGCCTGCTGGGCGAGGAGCGCGCCACGCCGGTGTCGTTCTTCGCGGGCGGGGAAGGCGCTGACGGTACACCTGCCGCAAACGCGACGGGAGCGGCGCCGTCGAGCGAGGTCAGGTCCTTCTTCGAGACGGTCTACGAGCCCGACGTCGTCGACGAGCCGCCGGCGCGCCCGCACGACGACGTGATCGACGCCGAGGTCGTGCAGGTGCCCGCCGCGACGGTCCCGGTGAAGTCGGCCGCGGCGCAGGCGAGGGACTTCCGGCCGGCGAACACCGTGGAGCAGGACCTGTTCGAGGCGGTCCAGGCCAACAGCACCGACCGCTTCCTGTCGACGCTGCTGCTGGCCAAGATCCTCGTGCCGGGCTGGTCCGGTGAGGGTCTGATCGACCCGGCGACGTGGCGGACCGAGCACATGAACGGCCTGCCGCACCTGGTCGTCTTCACGTCCGCGGAGCGGATGGCGGACCGGCTCGGCGGCGACGCGCAGGGCAGCTGGATCAAGTTCACCCGGCTGATCCGGAACTGGCCGCCCGGCGACCAACTGGCGTTCGCGGTCAACCCGGACTCGCCGGTCGGGGCGGTGCTGCCCGGCACGGAGGTCGTGCAGCTCGCTACGTGGGCCGCCGAGCTGGGCCTGGGCGTCGACGAGCCCGAGCCGCCGCAGCCGGCACAGCAGCAGAAGTCGGCGCAGCAGCCGCGGCCGGCGTTCGAGCCCGCGGCGTCCAGCGGGCCGCTGCTGATGCAGAAGCCCATTTCGCCGGAGCAGTTGTCGTACTACCTGGAGCGCGGCTACGACCGGGTGTCAGGCTTCGTGCACCGGGCCGGCGAGGTGGCCCACCTGCAGACGCCTGAGCAGCTGTATCAGGCGCTGGGTCTGGGGTACGCGGGTTCGTCGTTCAAGCCGGACGCCGAGGAGGCGTACGTGCTGCGCTGGAAGGCGTACCGCGGCGACCTGTACCGGATCCCGTACGGCGGCTCGCACGAGGCCGGCATGCGGGCGATGGAGGGCTGGGTCATCGAGCGCCCGCCGTTCCGCGGCAACGGGTTCGCGCCGAGCGAGACCAGTGACGTGATCGCCGAGTTCAAGGTGGACAGTGCGCGGCTGCCGCATCACGCGGAGCTGTGGCGCCTGCGCCGCGACGGCACCCAGGAGCTGATCGCCAGGCTCGACGCTGACGGGCCGGCCTGGCGGAAGGGCCAAGACTCGTGATCCGCGACGGCTACGCGGCCCGCTGGCAGGGCGCCGAGTATGAGGCCAGCCCCGACGGCGACAGCGTCCGCCTGTACCGGCCGGATCCGAGCGACGGCTTCGAGGAGGTCCGGCCCGGCCGGTTCCGCCGGGTGGTGCCGCTCGGCGAGGTGGACTTCGCGTATGTCCGCACAACGTGCTTCTGGCGCGACGAGCCGTTCATCGTCCTCGGCGAGCACGACGGATGGCTGCGCGTCGAATACACCGGCGGCAAGGCGACCGTCGCGGCCGAGCTCGGCCTCGAGGAGTTCGACTACGGCGTCTACCAGGGCTGGGCCCCTCGCGCCGACGTCAGTGAGCTCCGGGAGTATCGGGTCTAGCCCGTTTTGATCCAGCGCAGGATCTCCCCGGTGATCAGCTCAGGCTGCTCGACGTGAGGGAAATGTCCGACGTCGGGTAGCAGGCGCCACTCGTACTCGGCCTGGGCGTAGCGGCCCGAGCCCTGCGCGGTCCGCGGCAGCACGGCCGTGTCCACGGCGCCGTGCAGCTGCAGCACCGGCGCGGTGATCGGCCGCTGGAGCTGCTTGACGAAGCGGTACCCCTGCAGCCGCAACGCCGATCGTGCCGCCCACCGGTAGGTCTCCAGCGCGCAGAACGCGGCCTGCGGGATGCGCATCGCCTCCCGGCAGCAGCGCTCATAGTCGCGGAACTCGTCGGTGCCGACCCACGCCGGCCCGCCCCACATCGCCAGGTATTCGCCGACCAGCGCAGCGTTGTGCCTGGTCAGGACGTGCTCGAAGCGGGGCAGCTGGAACTTCAGCACGGGCCGGGCGGCGGCGAGCTGCCCGCGCGGGTCGGCGGCGAGCGCCGCGCGCAGCCGCAGCGGGTGTGCCGCGCCGAGGACGACCAGGCGCCGGACCTGCTTCGGGTGGAAGGCGGCGGTCGCCCAGCCGATCATGCCGCCGTACCCGGCGCCGACGAGATGCGCGGCGCGTTCGCCGAGGGCGCGGATCAGGCCGGCGACGTCACCCGCCATCGTGTACCCGTCGTAACCGCGTGGTGGCTTGTCGCTTGCCCCATAGCCGCGCAGGTCGACGGCCACGGCCCGGAAGCCGGCGTCGGCGATCGCGGTGAGCTGGTTGTGCCACGCGTACCAGAACTCGGGAAAGCCGTGCAGGAACAGCACCAGCGGTCCGGTGCCGGCTTCCACGACGTGGAACCTCGTGCCGTTGGCGCTGACGAAGCGGTGCGACCACGGCCCGTCGATCATGACGCACGTGTCGTCAACCGAGGGGTTCATGTTGCTCAGCGTAGGTCCCCGGAGCTCAGATCCCTGCCAGGCGACCGGCTGTGATCCGCTGTGATCTTCAAGGCCGAGGGTTCTGTGCAGGGGGAGGTCACGCTTAGCGTTCAGGCCATGAGCCTGCCGTTGCCGCTGGTCGAAGTCTCGGGCACACCCGGTGAGTGTGGCGTCGCTTACGGTGCTGCCGCTCGCTCGTCGATCGCCGCGAACACCGCCAACTATCTGGAGCGGTTCGCGGCGGTCGGCCTCGACCGTCCGGCCGTCCGGCGCGCCGGCAGCCTCTTCCGCGCCGCGTCCCGGCAGCACGCACCCCGCGTGGCCGACATGCTCGACGGTGTCGCCGAGGGTGCCGGTGTACCGGTGGACGAGATCTACGCCCTCAACGCGCGGACCGAGCTGCTCTACGGGTCCGTTTCCTCCTCGGAGTGCACCTCGATCGGCGTTCTGGACTCGCGGAGCGCCACCGGTCACACCCTCCTGGCCCAGAACTGGGACTGGCATCCGGCGCAGCGTCCGTACACGCTGCTGCTGGCCACCCGGGACGAGCAGGGATCGACGGTGCTCACGCTGACCGAGGCCGGCATGCTGGCCAAGGCCGGGTTCAACGACGCCGGGCTGGGCGTGTGCGTCAACATGCTCACCTGCGACCGCGACGGCAGGCCCGGTGGGGTGCCCTATCACGTCCTGCTGCGCGCGGTCCTGGAGCAGCGCGTGCTCGGATCGGCGCTACGGGTCGCGTGCGCCACTCCGCGCGGCGCGAGCATCAACCTGCTGATCGGTCAGGCGTTCGCGGCGGGTGTACCGGGGGAGGTCATCGATCTGGAGGTGGCTCCCGGTGATGTGGGCGCGCTGCATCCGGTCGATGGCGTGATCACCCATGCCAACCACTTCGAGGCGCTGTCGACGGTGCACGACACGCTGCGTGACTTCGGCGGCTCGTCGCTCTTCCGCAGTGCCCGGGCGCGTCGCCTGCTGGGGACCTCGGTGATCGGGGAGAAGGACCTGCAATCGGTCCTCGCCGATCACGGCGGCTACCCGCAGGCGATCTGCCGGCACGACGTGGGCGCCTCGACGGAGGAGGACCGGTCGGAGTCGCTCTATGCCGTGATTCTCGACCTCGACGAGCGCCGGATGTCCATCGCCGCCGGCCCGCCGTGTCACGCCGATACGTATCACGAGGTCCGACTAACCGGACTTTTCGCCTGATCGCTATGGTGCAGAGCCACCTTAAATGTACCTGTGCTGATCTCGCTTGCGCGGGCCTTCGGCGCTCGCTCTGAAAGGCACGTTTTCGCAGCTCAGCTCGGTTAAGTGCGGCCGCCTGGAGGTGACCTTCACGCTGGGTCGCCGCAAGGCTCCTTAAGTCCTGGTCAGAGCGCTTCATACGCGGCTTGTCCCTGCTCCTGGCACGCACTACCTTCCCGATCGACGCACGTGAGCCCCCACATCGTCGGAATCGGGATTTGTAGATGAACGAGCGAGACGTGCCGAGACGGCGCCCGGGACAGGGCCCTGACGGTAACTATGACCCGTACGCCGACTCGTACTACGAGTCCGGTTACGAGGACCAGCCGGCCCGGCGCCCGCAGGCCTCCCGCGCCATGCCCGCCGACCGCGGCGGCTCCGGCCCGCACTTCTACGACCCGAGCACGGCCGCTCGCAACTACGGCGGCGGTGCCGGCCTGCCCGACATCGAGGACGAGGACTTCGAGGACGAGGAGCCGTCGAACTGGCGCCGCCGCACGGCGATGATCGCCATCGGCGGTGGCGCGGCCGCCCTCATCGGTGGTGGCGCCTACGCCGTCACCCAGTTCTTCGGCGAGGGCACCGACCCGTCGAACGCGGCCGCCGAGACGCCCGTCGACACCGCGGCCCCCGCGTACGTCGACCAGAACCAGAGCCTGATGAACGGCCAGGCCGGCCTCGGCATCCGCAAGAACACGCCGACCACGGGCAACTCCTTCGGGACCCCGGCCGACGCGGCCAAGAACGCCAAGGTCACCGCGAAGACCGTGCTGCCGACCAAGGACCCGGTCCGGCACCTCGCCTCGCGGCTCACCTTCGGCCCCAACGCCAAGACGATCGCCGATATCAACAAGCTCGGCATCAACGGCTGGATCGCCAAGCAGCTCAAGCCCGAGACGATCCCGCTGACCCGCGGCGAGCAGAAGGCCGACGCCGAGCTCGTCACCTGGGCCATGTCGTACGAGCAGCTCAAGGCGCAGCGCGAGGACCTGGACAAGAAGGGCATCCAGGCGGACGAGCAGAACGTCCGGTACGCGATCGCCAAGCAGCTCTTCTCCGACCGCCAGCTCTTCGAGATGATGGTCGACTTCTTCGGCGACTACTTCCACGTCGCGGCCTTCCACGAGGGCAACGAGCTGACCCGCGCCTCCTTCGAGCGCGACGTCATCCGCAAGCACGCCCTGGGCAACTACGTGGACATGTTCGTCGCCGGCAACAAGCACGCGGCGCTGCTGAAGTACCTCGACCAGGACGAGTCCTCCAAGGACCAGATCAACGAGAACCTGGCCCGCGAGAACCTCGAGCTCTACACGGTCGGTGCCTTCAACGGGTACACCGAGACCGACGTCCGGCAGGCGGCCATGCTGCAGACCGGCCGCAGCGTGCGCGACAACCAGTACGTGTACCGCCCGGAGCAGCACTACGTCGGCCCGATCAAGATCATGGGCTTCTCGCACCCGAACCCGGACGCCGCCGGTGGTGAGGCCGTCCAGGAGGCGTACTTCCGCTACCTGGCGCTGCACCCGAACACGGCGCGGTACATGGCGCAGAACCTCGCGACCCGCTTCGTCTCCGACGTGCCGCCGAAGACGCTGGTCGACGCGATGGCCAAGACGTACCTGGACAAGAAGAGCAACATCCCGGCCGTGCTCATGACGATGCTGAGCCGCACCGAGTTCTGGGCGTCCGTCGGCCAGAAGGCGCGCCGCCCCGGGGAGTACCTGACCGCGACCTACCGCGCGCTGGAGATCGGCGCCGAGGCCCCGGCCGGCTTCACCTCGAACAACATGAACCTCAGCCCGATGGTGCAGGGGCTCGGCGACATCAAGCGCAAGCTCGAGGAATACGGCCACGCCCCGATGGAGCTGCCGACCCCCAACGGCTACCCCGACGTCTACGTCGCGTGGACCTCCGCCGGCACCATGGTCAACCAGTGGAACGACGCCTACACCGCCGTCACCGGCGGCCGGCGCCAGTTCACCTGGCAGAAGCCCGAGGCGATCATCGCCAGCCCGCCGGCGACCGCGGGCGCCTACCTCGACGCGCTGACGAAGAAGCTCATCAACGTCACGCTCGACAACGAGCGCCGCCTGGCGATCCTGCACATCCTCGGCCCGGCCACGACGGCCAGCACGCCGGTCGACGCCACCTTCAACGGCGCGATCGCCGCGATCATCCGGGCCATCTTCGCCACTCCCCACCACCACCTTCGGTAAGTCGAGGCATACCAATGGAGAAGACAGTGAACGCACCTCACCCGTCACTGCACCCTGAGTGCCCCGACCTGCTGAAGCTCGGCCCCAACCGCTTCGAAGCCGCCCTGCGTGCCGAGGCTGTCGCGGTACAGGAGGAGCAGAAGGCGACCCGGGACGAATACCTCGAGCTGTCCCGCCAGGAAGACGAGCAGGACGAGGGCAAGGGCGTCACCCGCCGGCGGTTCTTCGTCGGCGCGGCGGCCACCACGACCGCCCTCGCCACCAGCCAGTTCCTGACCACGCAGGCGTCCTTCGCGGCCACCCCGACGGGCACGCTCATCCACGTGTTCCTCTACGGCGGCGCCGACGGCCTCTCGCTGTTCGCCCCGATGAACGACGCGGTGCTGCAGCGGGTCCGGCCCAGCTTCACGCTGCCGGAGAACGGCTCGATCGCCCTGGACCGCGGCTTCGGCCTCAACCAGTCCTTCACGCCGCTGAAGAAGTACCTGGACGCGGGCCAGCTGGCCTTCATCCCGGCCGTCAGCGACCGGCGGCTGGACCGCAGCCACTTCAGCGCGACCGACATCTGCCAGCTCGGCGGCCTCCCCGCCGAGACCGGCGGCATGGGCTGGCTGACCAACCTGGCCGACAAGCTCGGACCCGGCACCGCCTTCCGCGCCATCGGCATCGGCTCGACCCTGCCCCGCTCCCTCGTCGGCGGCGGCGGCGCGCTCGCGCTCAACAACGTGGCGTCCCTCAACGTGAACGGCGACGGCAAGTTCAAGCAGGCCACCGTCGACGCGATCCAGAAGCTCTTCACCGGCACCAACCACCCGATCGAGACCCCCGTGAAGGCCGGCATCGACGCGCTCACCCTGGCGTCCTCGCTGGCGCAGAAGGGCTACACCCCCACCGAAGGCGTCAAGTACGCCGGCGTGGGCAACGCCTTCAAGGAACTCGCCCAGCTCATCAAGGGCGGCGCCAACGTCCGCATCGCCACGATCGGCATGGGCGGCTGGGACACCCACGAGAACCAGGGCACCCGCGGTGGCTACGTCGCTCAGCACTACGGCGAGCTGGCCGCCGGCATGGCCGCCTTCTTCGACGACCTGGGCGACCTGGCCGGCAACGTCACCGTCATGGTCTCCACCGAGTTCGGCCGCCGCGTCGCCGAAAACGGCGGCGGCACCGACCACGGCAAGGGCGGCGGCGTCATCGTCCTCTCCGGCAAGAAGCTCGCCGGCAAGCTCCTCGGCAAGTGGGACGGCCTCGGCACCCTCACCAACGGTGACGTCCCCGAGATGAACAACATGTTCAGCGTGTTCGGCTCAGTGGCCCAGGGCCGCTTCGGCCTGACCGACGCTGAGGTCGGGCAGATCTTCCCCCGCCAGACCTACACGCCGGTCAAGATTTACGCGTAGCTCCACCTACGCGTGAACAGGGGCGGCTCCGGTCCCGGGAGCCGCCCCTTTCCTATGCCCGACCTCGCACAGTCTCTGGTCGATCGCTGCTCTCCGCTGCCAGCCGATCGCGCGACAGGCGCCCGGCCTGCGCCTTCCGTGGGTGGGCGGGCGTAGGCATTCGCCTGGTCCGGCATTCTCGGAGTCGCCCCTCGCCCTGCCGGCGACGCGATGCGGACAGCCGCGACCATCTCAGGCCTTCGTGTGCACCGACAGGCTTTCGTGCACCCCCGGCTCCGTGACCACCGCAGGCTTTCGTGGGCACGGACCTGCATGCCTCTCACAAAACCGCGCGCCCGACGGAAGGGCTCCCGTGCGCCCGTGACCGCCTCGCCCTGGTGCGCTTGCCCGCCAACACTGGGTGCCGTCAACCCGCGGCATCGGTCTCGTGTCCGGATCGGTCTCGTGTCCGGATCGGTCTCGTGTCCGGATCGGTCTCGTGTCCGGATCGGTCTCGTGTCCGGATCGGTCTCGTGTCCCGATCGGCCTCGTGTCCGGATCGGTCTCGTGTCCCGATCGGCCTCGGCGGCACGGCACCCGGCGGGGTCGGCCTCGAACCTGCCGGACGTAAACCCCGCCCAGCCCTCCACCCACGCGTTGCGTGCAGGGCCGGGACGCGTGCGCCCACGACCGCCGCGCCCAGGATCCTGCGCCCAACCTTCCTGGTCGGAGCTGCCTGGTCGGAGCTTCCTGGTCGTGCTTTCCCCCGTGCTTCCTCTCGTCGCCAGCCGACCGCGCATCGTGCGGCAGGACCTCCGTGACGGGCTGGCGGGGGAGACCCCCGCCAGCCCGGTCGGAGCGGTCAGTCCTCGGACTTGCCCGACTGGAGGCCTGACGAGATCAGGTCCATGACGGTCGAGTCCTGCAGGGTGGTGACGTCGCCGAGGCTGCGGTTCTCAGCCACGTCGCGGAGCAGACGGCGCATGATCTTGCCGGAGCGGGTCTTCGGGAGCTCGGGCACGAGCATGATCTGGCGGGGCTTGGCGATCGGCCCGAGGGTCTTCGCGACGTGGTTGCGCAGCTCCTGGATGAGCGCCTCGCCGGCGTCGCCCTCGGTCTCCACACCGCCGCGCGGGATGGTGAACGCGACGATCGCCTGCCCCGTCGTCGGGTCGGTGGCGCCGACGACCGCGGCCTCGGCGACCTTCGGGTGGCTGACGAGCGCGGACTCGACCTCGGTGGTGGAGATGTTGTGGCCCGAGACGAGCATGACGTCGTCGACCCGGCCGAGGAGCCACAGGTCGCCGTCGGCGTCCTTCTTGGCTCCGTCACCGGCGAAATACATGCCCTGGAAGCGGGACCAATACGTCTCTTTGAAGCGCTCGTCGTCGCCCCAGATCGTGCGCAGCATCGACGGCCACGGCTCGCGGAGGACCAGGTAGCCGCCGCCACCGTCGGGGACGGACTGGCCCTGGTCGTCGACGACGTCGGCGGCGATGCCCGGCAGCGGGCGCATGGCGCTACCCGGCTTGGCGGCGGTGACGCCCGGCAGCGGCGAGATCATGATCGCGCCGGTCTCGGTCTGCCACCAGGTGTCGACGACGGGGCAGCGGTCGCCGCCGATGTGCTCCCGATACCACATCCAGGCCTCGGGGTTGATCGGCTCGCCCACAGAGCCCAGCAGGCGCAGCGAGGAGAGGTCGAACCCGGCGGGGATGTCGTCGCCCCACTTCATGAACGTGCGGATCGCGGTCGGCGCCGTGTACAGAATGGTGATCTTGTACTTCTGGACGAGCTCCCAGAAGCGGCCGCGGTGCGGGGTGTCGGGCGTGCCCTCATACATGACCTGCGTGGCGCCGTTGGACAGCGGCCCGTAGACGATGTAGCTGTGGCCGGTCACCCAGCCGATGTCGGCGGTGCACCAATACACGTCGCTGTCGGGCTTCAGGTCGAACACCGCGTTGTGCGTGTAGCTGGCCTGGGTCAGGTAGCCGCCGGTCGTGTGCAGGATGCCCTTGGGCTTCGCCGTGGTGCCGGACGTGTACAGAATGAAGAGCGGGTGCTCAGCGTCGAACGGCTGCGCCGTGTGCTCGGCGGACGCGGTCTCCACGACGTCGTGCCACCACAGGTCGCGGCTGTCGTCCCACTCGACGTCCTGGCCGGTGCGGCGCACCACGATGACCTTCTCGATGCTCGACGACTTGGCCGCGGCCTCGTCGACGATGGTCTTGAGCCCGCTGGGCTTGCCCCGGCGGAAACCACCGTCGGCCGTGATGACGACCTTGGCGCTGGCGTCGTCGACCCGGCCGCTGAGCGCGTCGGCGGAGAAGCCGCCGAAGACCACGCTGTGGGTCGCGCCGATGCGGGCGCAGGCCAGCATCGCGACGGCCGCCTCGGGGATCATCGGCATGTAGATCGCGACGCGGTCGCCGGCGGCGACACCGAGGTCGGTCAGCGCATTGGCGGCCTGGCACACCGACCGGTGCAGGTCGGCATAGGTGATCGTGCGGGTGTCGCCGGGCTCGCCCTCCCAATGGATGGCGACCTTGTCGCCGCGGCCGGCCTCGATGTGCCGGTCGAGGCAGTTGTACGCCACGTTGAGCTGGCCGCCCACGAACCACTTCGCAAACGGCGGGTTGCTCCAGTCAAGCACCTGGTCCCAGTCCTTGGCCCAGCTCAGCCGGCGGGCCTGGCGCTCCCAGAAGGCGAGCCGGTCCTGCCGTGCCTCGTCATAGGCACCCTCCGTCACATTGGCGGCGGCGGCGAACTCGGCAGACGGGGGGAACTGCCGTGTCTCGTTGAGAAGGTTTTCCAAGGTCTCGCTCATCGGTGATGGCTCCTCGATGTGGTCCAGCTCTCGCAAGCAGGCTAGTTGGGGGGTGTGACAGTTTGCGAGTGTTCTGCGCTGAGTGGCGCCTGTGGAGCGCCGGGCTCTTCTGTAAGCATTGTTACCAGTAGAGGCACGATACCGTTTGCCCGTGCAAGCTGACCCACTCGCTCCGCTGTTGGATCTCGCCGACGTCAGGCCGGCCTTCGACTCGGCGCGCCAGGCCGTCGACGCGGCAATGCGCCACCGTGCCCTGCGCCGCTCCGGCGGGCCCGTCGCGGCCGAGGTGGCGCTGCGTTCGTCGGTCGCGAGCGCGGCCCTGGACACGCACGGGTTCGACCTCGAGGGAGTGCGAGCGGGTGTCGTCACGGATCCGGTGGTCCATGGCGCGCTGCGGGCGACCGCCGCGTTGGACGGGCTCACGGCGACCTGGTCCAAAGCGCCCCGGCAGGCACTCGCCAGGCTCCACACGCTGATCGCGCGCGACGTGGTGCCGGAGGCGTCGCTCGGCCGCCCGGACGGACCGCAGGCGGCGGCACGGTTGGAGGCGCTGTCGGCAATTGTGACCGGCGGCACAAAGGTTCCCGTGTTGGTGCAGGCGGCTGTCGTACATGGGGAGCTTCTGGCACTGAAAGCTTTTGAGGGGCCGAACGGGGTGGTGGCGCGTGCCGCGGCGCGACTGACCCTGATCGGCGGCGGGTTGGACCCCCGCGGCCTGCTGGCGATGGACGTCGGGCACCGTAGCCGGGAGCCGGAGTATGTCGGTGCGGCCAACGCCTTTGCGACCGGCACCCCGGACGGCCTGCGCTCGTGGCTGCGCCACTACGCGACCGCGGCCGAGCGGGCGGCGGAGGAGCTGGTCGAGATCTGCGACAGCGGCGTATACGCACAGTGAACGGCGCCTCATGCAGAGGCGCCGTCACACACGTCCTACCGGGTTACCATGCGTGCACTTTGAGTCCGTTTGTCGGCGGTCCTTGCGAGAGCCGCCGCAACGCGCCTACCGCGGCTGATCGCTCGTGGGTGCCCGGTGGCCGTGCACGAGATCCATGTCGGGTCCCGCTCTTCTTTTCTACGCCGTGACCTCCACGAGCGGAAGTCCTCGGCGACAGAATGTGACGCATGGTGCCGGTGTGATCAGGCCGCGGTGATGGCTGCCTTGGTCCGGCGATGCTTGCTGTACAGGGCGAACGCGATGGCCAAACCGACGCCGACACCGATCGCGGCGGCCGTCACCGGCACCGCCGGCCGCTCCCGCAGGCGACGGCCGAGGGGGATCGGATGGCGGAACGCGAGCATCGGCCAGCCGCGCTCGATGGCGATCTTGCGAAGGCCCCGGTCGGGATTGACGGCCGTCGGGTGTCCGACAAGGCCCAGCAGGCCCGCGTCCGTCACCGAGTCGGAATAGGCGAAACAGCTGGCGAGGTCGTAATCGCGCTCGGCCGCGAGCTCCTTGACCGCCACGACCTTGTTGGGCCCCGCGGCGTAGAAGTCGACGGCGCCGGTGTAGCAACCGTCGTCGCCGATGACCATGCGGGTCGCGACGATGTCGGTGACACCCAGCTGCTCGCCGATCGGCCGCACCATCTCGTCGCCCGACGTCGAGACCAGGACGACGTCGCGGCCGGCGGCCCGGTGCTCCTCGATGAGCAGCACGGCCTCCGCGTAGATGTAGGGGCTGATCAGCTCCTCGAGCGTCTCCCGCACGATCTGCCGCACCTGCTCGGCGCGCCAGCCCTTGACCAGGGCCGCCAGGTAGTCCCGCGTCTTCGCCATGGTCTGCTCGTCGGAGCCGCCACCGACGCGGAAGAGCAGCTGTGCGTAGGCGCCCTTGATCACGTCGCGGCGGCTGATCAGTCCATCGCGATAGAACGGTCGACCGAAGGCCAAGGCGCTTGACTTGGCGATCACCGTTTTGTCCAGGTCGAAAAACGCGGCGCTACGCCCCACGGCGGGCAAGTGTAGCGTTGACAGGCATGGCGTGGGGCCCAGACCTGCGAACCCGGCCACGGATCACGCTGGGCAAAGGGTTGATCACTCATGATTACCGCAGGGTGAAATATTGATTGGCGTTCTGGGCGTGTTGCGGGCCGGTCCCACTCGACGTATGGCGGTCCACTCAGGCATGCTTATGTTTGCGACGAGGTTTCACGTCCAAGCGACAACGACCCGTTATTGACTCTCAGCGGTTGCACCCCCCGTAGCCGCTGAGTGGGTTCGGCTCGACCCCCCCGGAGCCGAACCCCGGCGACCCCCGTCACCCCCCGGCGGGGGTCGTCCCCTTTGTATCTCGGCCGTCGCATGGCGTTTCGCTCGCTGGCCCCACTAATGGTCAGGTTATGGAGCATTGACGCTCGATGCTTTGTTGAGCGTTCACAAATTTCGCGGCTTCGACCGTTTTGACACTGCTTTGGAATTCCGCTGGTACGACCCAGCGATGCCAACGCCGTTTCAACCCTGTTTGTCCGGACTTTCTTAGCAGATCGACTGCGCGCGGTGGGGGCTGTCCACAAGTGGCCGGTTATCCACAGAAGCGGGCCGACGGTCGAGCGGCAGGTGCCGCGTCGGCGCCATGGTGTGCGGGTCCACCAGCCCGACTACCCCGTGGAGCACGTTGTGGCACGACATCGACCACTGCTCGTCACCGACGACCTCGACCTGCTTGACGACGTGCTCAGTCTCGCCGCCGGCGTCCCGCTCGACGTCGACGTCGAGTCCGGCCCGGAGCCTGCCCGGGCGCGATATCCCGAAGCGCCGATCGTCCTGATCGGCGACGCCGCGGCGCAGGCCTGCGCCCAGGCCCACCTGCCTCACCGGCGAGGGGTCGTCCTGCTCACCCGCGACCAGCGCATGGACCGGGCGATGGCGCTCGCCGACGCGGTCGGCGCCGAGCAGATCGTCAGGTTCCCCGACGGCGCCGCATGGCTCATGGACCGCCTCGCCACCGTCGCCCACGGGCACGCCGTCACGGTCGCCGCCCGCGGCAGGATCCTTGCCGTCCTCGGCGGTCGCGGCGGCGCGGGCGCCAGCGTCCTCGCCGCCGGTCTCGCCATCACGGCCGGCAATGTCGGCCTGAGGTCCCTGCTCGTCGACGCCGATCCCCTCGGCGGCGGCGCCGACCTCATCCTCGGCTGGGAAGACGTCGCCGGCCTGCGCTGGCCGGCACTGGCCGCGACGAGCGGCGCCGTCGACCCGCCCGCACTCGTGTCCGCGCTGCCCAGCCGCGGCGACGTCGCGGTGCTGTCCTGCGACCGCGGTCAGCCCGGCGGCCTGTCCGAGGACGCGATGGCCGCCGCGCTCGACGCCGGCAGCCGCGGCCGCGACCTCGTCGTCACCGACCTGCCCCGATCCCTCGACGACGCGGCCGTTCTCGCCCTGCGCGCCGCCGACCAGGTCCTCCTCGTCGTGCCCGCGGAGCTGCGCGCCTGCGTCGCCGCCGCCCGGGTCGCGGCGACCGTCACGCCCCACACCGACGAGCTGAGGATCGTCGTCCGCGGCCCGGCACCGGGCCGGCTGCGCACCAAGCAGATCGCCCGCTCGCTCGGCCTGCCGCTCGCCGGCACCCTGCGCGCCGAGCCCGACCTCCCACGACGGCTGGAGCAGGGCACCCCACCCGCGGGCAACGGCCGCGGCCCCCTCGCCCACCTGTGCCGCCGCATCATCGGCGACCTCGGCCTGACCAACGGAGCGGCGGCATGAGCGCGCTGATGCTCGACGAGCGCAGCAGGCCGGCGTCCGGCGGGCGGCTCGTGACGGCCGGCGGAGGGGCCGTCACCCTGCCGATCGACGACTTCGTCGAGCGAGTCCGGCTGCGCATGACCGTCAACAGTGTCGAGCCGACGCCTTCAGCGGTGCTGGCGGCGGTGCGCGCCGAGCCCGGCGCGGCGCTGCTCGGAGAGGGCACGCTGCGGCAGGTCGCCGACCGGCTCATCGGCGAGATGATCGGCGCGGGCGGGCTCGCCCCGCTGCTCGCCGACCCGGCCGTCACCGACGTCCTGGTCAACGGCATCGAGGTGTGGGTCGATCGCGGCGGCGGGCTGCGCCGGGCCACCGGCCAGTTCGGCGACGCTGGCGAGGTGCGCCGGCTGGCCCAGCGGCTCGCCGCGAGCGCCGGGCGGCGCCTCGACGACGCGTCCCCGTTCGTCGACGCACAGCTGGCCGACGGCACCCGGCTGCACGCGGTCCTGCCACCGATCGGCCGCGAGGGGCCATATCTGTCACTGCGGACGTTCCGGCGGCAGACGTTCACCATGGACGAGCTCATCGCGCGCGGCACGTTCGACCCAGGTGCGGCCCGCCTGCTGGCGTCGATCGTGGCGGCACGGATCCCGTTCCTCGTGACCGGCGGCACGGGCACCGGCAAGACCACCGTCCTCGCGGCCCTGCTGTCCCTGTCCCCGCCCGCCGAGCGGCTCGTCGTCGTCGAGGACGCGGCCGAGCTGCGGCTCGCGCACCCGCACGTGGTAGCGCTGCAGTCCCGGTTGTCCAACGTGGAGGGCGCGGGCGAGATCACGTTGCGGGACCTTGTCCGGCAGGCGCTGCGGATGCGTCCGGACCGGCTGGTCGTCGGCGAGTGCCGCGGCGCCGAGATCGTCGACCTGCTCGGCGCGCTCAACACCGGCCACGAGGGCGGCGCCGCGACCCTGCACGCCAACTCGCCGGCCGACGTGCCGGCCCGGCTGGAGGCGCTCGGGCTGCTCGGCGGCGTGCCACGGGCGGCGCTGCACGCCCTCGTCCATCCCGCGTTGCGG
The DNA here is from genome assembly GCF_055586325.1 of Dactylosporangium sp. NPDC051087. NCBI lineage: Bacteria > Bacillati > Actinomycetota > Actinomycetes > Micromonosporales > Micromonosporaceae > Dactylosporangium > Dactylosporangium sp. NPDC051087. The sequence goes on from NZ_JBVJIJ010000029.1 coordinate 112,115, forward strand.
GTCGTCGTGCATCTGCAGCGCGACTGCGACGGCATGCGGTATCTCAGCGAGATCTGCGTCCTGGACGCGCATCCGGAGCAGCGGACCACCGTCGTGCTCACCGCCTGGCGGCGCGGCACCGGCCGGGCAGCCGCCGCCGACCAGCTGGAGATGCTGATCGACGACCGGGGTGTCACACCGCCCCGGCCGTCGGGTCCCTGGCGGTTCGTGCCGGGGAAGGGCTGGCAATGAGCGCGATCGACCTGGCACTGGCCGTGGGTGGGGCGATGACCGTCGCCTGCGGACTGCTCCTGCTCCGCAGGCGACGCACAAGGACACGGCTCGACCGGCTCTCCCGGCACCGCAGGACCACAGGCACCCACCGCCGGTGGTCGACGGCGGAGCGGTTGCCGGCAGTGCTCGTCGAGCGGCCCGGCGCGGCCATCACCGCCGGCGGTGCGGTCACGGGCGGCATCGGGCTGCTGGCCGGTGGCCCGGTCGCCGCTGTGCTGGCCGCGGCGTATGTGACGGTCGCCCTGATCGGTGTGCGCCGGCAGTTGCTGCGGCGGGCCGCCGACCGGGCGGTCGCGGAGCTGCTCGACAGCATCGAGGACGCCGTCGGCGACCTGCGGGCGGGCATCGTCCCCTTCACGAGTGCCGCGCCCTATCCGGGTGGAGCCGACGTGGAGCTGTATTCCGCTCCCGTCCCGGGCCGGCACATCGGCGAGGGCGGTCTCGGGGCGACGGTTCGCCGGATCTGGGAGGCGTCCGACAACCCAGCCGCCGGCAGCGGCTCTGCGGTGGGCGGGTCGTCACAGGCAGGGCGGGTGGCGCCCGCGCCGGTCGGTCGGGTGGCGCCCGCGCCGGTCGGTCGGGTGGCCTCCGCGCCGGTCGGTCAGGCGGCGTCCGCGCCGGTCGGTCAGGTGGCGCCCGCCCCGGTCGGTCGGGCCGGTCGGCGGGAGAGCGCGGCTGTCTCGGTCGCGCTGGCCAGACTCGAAGCCGCGCACCGGGTCAGCGAGGCGCTCGGCACGCCGCTCGCCGACCTCCTCGACCAGGTCGAGTCCGACCTGCGCGCCGGGCAGGCGCTGCGACTCAACCTCGCCGCGCAGACGTCCGGGGCGCAGACCACGACGACGTTGCTCGTCGGGCTGCCCGTGGCCGGCTTGTGGCTCGGCGCCGGCATCGGGGTCGATCCCGTCGGTCAGTTGTTGCACACGCCGCTCGGTGCGGCCTGCGCGATCGTCGCCGTCGCATTGCAGTGCGCCGGTCTGCTCTGGACCGGGCGGATGGTCCGGTCCGTCGTCGAGGAGGTGCGGTGATGAGCCGGGGGCGCCGCTGGCTGTATGCGACCTGCTGCGGCATCGCGGTCGGGCTGTTGCTCGGCGGGATCGGGGGTGTCGTGGCCGGTGCCGTCGCGATGGTCGCGGCGGAGCGGCTGCTGCGGCGGGTCGAGCCCCGGCGTGTGCGGCAGGAGAGGGTCAAGGCCCAGGGAGACCTGCCGTTCGCGACGGAGCTGCTCGCCGCGGCGTTGAGGACCGGCGCGCCACCCGACCGCGCGGCGGTCGTGGTCGGGGAGGCCGTCGGCGGGCCGGTCGGGTCCAGGTTGACGCTCGTCGGACGGGCACTGCGGCTCGGTGCGTCGCCGCGGGACGCCTGGGCGCACCTGGCCGACCTGCCCGGCGGGCGGCGGCTTTCCCGGGTCGCCGCCCGCAGCGCCGACCGTGGCACGGCGTTGACCCAGGCCCTCGAGCGTCAGGCGGCCGACCTGCGGGTCGCGAAGGCCGCCGCCGGCGAGGCGTCGGCGCGCCGGGTCGGCGTGCTGGTGGTGCTGCCGCTCGGGGTGTGTTTCCTTCCCGCGTTCGTGCTGATCGGTGTCGTGCCGGTCGTCGCCGCCGTCATCCGCGACCTGGTGAGGGTGCTGTGAGTCGTAGTTCGTCGATTGATTTCGTCCAGCGTCACCGTGAAGGAGCACCAGTGCCCAACCTCCGCGCCCGTTTCCGTGCCTTGCGCAGGGAAGACCGTGGATCGCACAGCATCGAATACGTCCTGGTCATCGGCGTCGGGGTGGCACTCGCCGCGGTGCTGCTGAAGGTGGTCATGTCGGATTCGACGTATGCCGCCATGTTCCGGCTGATCGGCGGAGCGCTGGGATGAGAGACGACCGGGATCGTGGCGCCTGCCGTGGGGGTCCGTGGCGCCGGCGGAGATGGACGCTTCGCACCGGCCGCGCCGACGACCGCGGGTCGGCGACGGTCGAGTTCGCCGTGGCACTTCCTGGAGTCGTCGTCCTGCTGCTGATCTTCCTCGCCGGATGGAGCGCCTTAGCGGCCAAGGTGCGCCTCACCGACGCGGCAGGTCTGGCGGCACGGGCGGCGGCCCGCGGCGAGCCGCAGGAGTCCATCGCCCGCGACACCATGCCGGCGGGCGCCACGATCTCGGTCCACCGCGACGGCGACCTCGTGCGGGTGACAGTGCGCCAACGCGTCAGCCTCGGCCCGCTGCCCTCGATCACCCTCCACGAGCAGGCAACCGCCCTGGCCGAACCCGAAAGCAACACCCCATGACCCGCGAACCAGCCGCAGCAGGCGGCCGAGCGCCCACCGGCCGCCTGCGGAAGGTCGTGACCGGCGGTCGAGGGGTCAATAGCCGCCTGCGGAAGGTCGTGGCCGGCGGTCGAGGGGTCAATAGCCGGCTGTGGGAGGTCGTTGTCGTAGGCCGTTTGCGGGAGTTGGTGGTCCAGGCCCGAAGGGCCGCTCGCCGCCTTCGGTGGTCCGCGGCCTGGGGCGAGGAGTCGTTGGCAGCTTGCGGGGAGTTGTGATGCAGGACAGAAGAGCAATGACCCGGCTGCGGGAGGTCGTGACTCGGGTCGGCGGTGGCACGGTCGGTGGGCAGGGTGCCGCGGAGCGGGATCGAGGGTCGATCTCGCTGGTGATGGTCATCGTCGGGGTGGTGTGCGTCGCGGCGCTCGTCATCGGGCTCGGGCTGGGTGGCACCCGCGTCGCGCGGCACAGGGCGCAGAACGCCGCCGACGCGGGTGCGCTGGCCGGCGCGGTGTGGGCGGTCGACGGTTCGCAGGCCGCCTGTGCGATTGCCGGCCGGGTGGTTGCGGCCAATGACGCCAGACTGGTCAGTTGCGCGGTCGACGGGCTCGACGTCCGCGTGACCGTCGAGGTCCCCATGGGCGACGGGATACCCGCGGGCAGAGCAAGCGCCCGTGCCGGGCCGGTCCGCGACTTCGGCACGGGAGCCGACGGTGAATGACCTTGCACAGCCGCCGATGAGACTGACCCCCTGACGTTGACCGATCATGCCCGGCGGGGCGGCGCACACCGGCGGGGGCAGTGGGTCGCGGACTGACGAGTGGCGACTGAGAAGCGCTACAGCGAGGCGAGGACGAGTGACAGGACTTGGACGGCGTCGTGTTTGTTGAGTGGATTGTTGCCGTTGCCGCACTTGGGGGACTGCACGCAGGATGGGCAGCCCTGCTCGCAGCGGCATTCGGCGACGACGGCTCGGGTCGCGCCGAGCCAGTCGGTGGCCACGTCGAAGGCGCGTTCCGCGAAGCCGGCGCCGCCGGGATGACCGTCGTAGACGAAGACGGTCGGCAGGGCGGTGTCGGCGTGCAGGGCGGTGGACAGGCCGCCGATGTCCCAGCGGTCGCAGGTGGCGACGAGCGGCAGCAAGCCGATCGACGCGTGCTCGGCGGCGTGCAGGGCGCCCGGCCAGTCGACCTCGGCGATGCCGGCCGCGTCCAAGGCCTCGGGGGACACGGTCCACCAGACGGCGACGGTTTTGAGGATGCGTTCGGGGAGGTCGAGCTGGCAGGTGTCGATGACCTCGCCGCTGGAGATGCGGCGGCGCTGGTAGCTGACGACCTGCGAGGTCACCTCGACCTCCCCGAGCGAGAGCGTGACCGGGCCCGCGGTGCGGGTCTGGCGGACCGAGAGGACGGTGAGGGAGGTGACGTCGCGGGGATGGGTGCTCCAGTCGGGTTCCTCGGCGTGGACGAGAGCGACGGAGTCGGCCAGGTCGAGCTTGTCCACGACGTACGCCGTGCCCTGGTGCAGATGGACCGCACCGGTGTGGACCTGGTGATGCGCGGAGCCGGTGTCGACGGTGCCGAGCAGCCGGCCGGTGGCCTCCTCGACAACGGCGATCGGTCCGCCGCCCGCACCACGGAGGTCGACGTCGGGGCGTTGGCGTTCCGTCCAGTACCAGCCGCTGGGCCGCCTCCGCAGGATCCCGGCGGCGACGAGGGCGTCCAGCGTCTCCTCGGCGGTCGGGCCGAAGAGCGGCAGATCCGCCGGGGTGATCGGCATCTCGGCGGCGGCGCAGCACAGTTGGGGGCCGAGGACGTGCGGGTTGGCGGGGTCGAGGACGGTCGCCTCGACCGGCTTGCCGAAGAGGGCCTCGGGGTGATGCACGAGGTAGGTGTCCAGCGGGTCGTCCCGCGCGACCAGTACACACATCGCGTCGCGGCCTGCCCGCCCGGCGCGGCCGGCCTGTTGCCACAGGGAGGCGAGGGTGCCTGGATAGCCTGAGATCAGGACCGCGTCGAGACCGACGAGGTCGACGCCGAGTTCGAGGGCGTTGGTGGAGGCGAGGCCGAGCAGGGTGCCGTCCATGAGGTCGCGTTCGAGGGCGCGGCGCTCTTCGCGGAGGTAGCCGGCGCGGTAGGCGGCGACCCGTTCGCCGAGGCCCGGCACGGCGTGGTCGAGCGACCGGCGGGTCATGCTGGCCACCACCTCGGCGCCCTTGCGTGACCGGACGAAGGCGAGTGTCCGTACGCCGGTGATGACCGCCTCGGTCAGCAGGTCAGCGGTCTCCCGCAACGCCGACCGCCGCACCGGCTCCGCGTCCCGCACCGCGAAGCCCGCAACCCGCTCGGCGGCAACAGCGACACCGGCGCCGGGCAGTGTGGGGAGGCCGGCTTCGCCGGTGGCGGCGTCACCGAAGTCTGTGCTGGGGACTGTGGCCAGGGCGGCGTCACGTGAGCTGCCGGCGGGGGTGTTGCCGGCGGCGCAGAGGGCGGCGTCATGTGGTCTGGCGGCAAGGGCGACGCCTGCGGCGGAGGCGGTGACCGCGTCCGCGACGCCTGTGGCGGCCGAGACCGCGTCCGCGGCGGCGGCCGTGACCGCGTCCGTGACGGCGGCGGAGGCGGTGACCGCGTCCGCGACGGCGGCGGCCGTGACCGCGTCCGCGACGGTGGCGGCCGTGACCGCGTCCGCGACGGTGGCGGCCGTGACCGCGTCCGCGACGGTGGCGAAGACAGGGCTTTCGGAGAAGCCCGAGCCGGCAACGCCCGAAAGAACGCCCTCGAACGAAGAAGGCGACGAGGAAGTCGACAACGAAAGCGACAAGGGAGACGACAAAGAAGGCGACGAGGAAAGCGAAGAATCAGCGAAGTCCGGCTCCGGGGGCAGCAGTGGTGGCTCCCACAGCGCGAACGTCACCCCGCCCCGTGGCGAAGAGTCCTCGGTCACGGCGGTCATCGGCAGGCCGACCAGCCTGGACCCCGACGCCTGGGGGTCGCCTGAGGTCGCCGAGGCCAGGACGAAGCACGGAGCGGGCAGGCCGCGCGGCGTGTAGCGGGCAGTCACCCGGCGGAGACGGCGCAGGACGTGGGCGACGTGGGAGCCGAAGACACCGCGGTACGTGTGGCACTCGTCGACGACCACGAAGCGCAGGCCGCGCAGGAAACGGGTCCACGAGGCGTGGTTGGGCAGGATGCCGTGGTGGAGCATGTCGGGGTTGGTGAGGACGAAGCGGGCGTGCTGGCGGACCCAGTCGCGTTCCTCGCGGGAGGTGTCGCCGTCGTACGTTGCGGGGCGGATGCCGGGCAGGTCGAGGGCGCGGAGCGAGCGGAGCTGGTCGGCGGCCAGGGCCTTCGTCGGTGAGATGTAAAGCACGGTCGCTTTGTCGTCGCGCAGCAGGGCGGCGAGGGCCGGCAGCTGGTAGGCGAGGGACTTGCCGGACCCCGTGCCGGTGGCGATGACGGTGTGGGTGCCGGACCACGCCAGCGAGGCTGCGGTCGCCTGGTGGGTCCACGGGAGCGCGACGCCGAACGCGGCCGTGAGCGCGGGCGGTGCCCACGAGGGCCATGGAGCGGTCGACCCGGCCCGGGGCGGCACGTGCTCGACATGGGTGAGCGACTCGGCGCGGCGGGACGGTAGGAAAGAGAGCGGAAGCACGGCCGTCACGTCCAGCACTCTAAGACAAATGTTCGAAGAGATGGCGCGGTACACGTGTGGCAATTGTGGGAAACAGGGTGGACGCGTCGCCTTGTGGGGGCGTCGATGGTTAGATGCCCGAGAGGCTCAATGCGGGCGACGTCCGCGGAAGAGCAGTGAAGCCCCGAACCGCCAGAAGAGGAGGTCCGCATGGAGCTGTCGTTGTCGACGTACGACTCCGGCGACCACACAGTGCTCGAAGTCGGCGGTGAGGTGGATGTGTACACCGCTCCGCGGCTTCGCGAGAAGCTGGTCGAGCTCGTCGAGGCGGGTGCCCGTCACGTCGTGGTCGATTTGAGCCGGGTGGAGTTCCTCGACTCGACCGGGCTCGGTGTGCTCGTCGGCGCGTTGAAGCGGCTGCGGGGTGTCAACGGCACGTTCGGGCTGGTGTGCGCGCACGAGAGGCTCCTGAAGATCTTCCGGATCACCGCCCTGGATCGGGTGTTCTCCCTGTACGACTCCGTGGCCGCCGCGACCGCCGCGGCCGGCTCGGACACCGAACCCACGGCGTAGGTTCATGCCCACAGTCAGGCTCTCGTTCTCGCCGGCGGCCGCACACGTCCGCACCGCCCGTCTGGTCGGTGTGGCTGTCGCGCGGCGCGCCGGCGTCGCTGAGGAGCTGCTGGAAGAGGTCAGGCTCGCGATCGGTGAGGCCTGCTCCCGTGCCGTGGCCCTGCACCGGTCGCACGGGCTGGATGATCTGGTCGACGTCGCGATGGCCGACGGCGACCGCTTCACCGTGCTGGTGGTGGACCGCGCGGCGAACGGGGCGATGGTGGCCCGGACCGAGGGTGAAACCGGTGATGAAGTGATCGTGCTGTCGGACCCGGCGCTGCCGCTGACCACCCCGCCTGACCTGCTGGCGGAGGAGGCGGTCGCGGCGAGGATGGGGCTGGCCCTGCTTGCCGGGCTCGTCGATGATCTCAACGTGTCCGAGCTGGCCGAAGGCGTCGGGACGCAGGTCCGGATGTCGTGGCCGTTGGAGCGTCCGGCGGAGTAGGACGAGCGGGCACACGGGCCGACAAAGGCGCACCAAAGCGCGACCGACGAGGGTCGATCGACGAAAAGCGATCTCCTGAAACGCGCAAGTCGGTGTGACCACAGACACGCTCTGCGGCTAGAGTACGGCGATCGTGTATGACGGGCCTGGTCATTGGGTACCTCGACCGTCCAACACGACTCCCCTTGGGGAGAACCCGCCGCCGGCCTGACCGCTCGCGGCGCTGTCATGTGTCGGTACAGGAGGACAACGAATGTCCGCAACACTCGTCGCAGCCGACGAGATTTCCCTCAGCGGGAACAACCTGACCTATGTCGTCGTCGCGCTCGTCATCGCCTTCGTGGCGCTGGGTTTCGCGGCCGCGTTGGTCAAGGCTGTCCTCGCAACCGGTCGGGGCACCCCGAAGATGCAGGAGATCGCCGGGGCGGTGCAGGAGGGCGCGACCGCGTACCTCACGCGCCAGTTCAAGACCCTCGGCATCTTCGTCGTCATCGCCGTTGTGGTGCTGTTCCTGCTCCCCGTGGGTGAAACCGGGGACAACGAGACCATGATCAAGATCGGCAGGTCGGCGTTCTTCATCGTCGGCGCGGTCTTCTCGGCCTTCATCGGCGGCGCCGGTATGGCGCTGGCCACCCGCGCCAACCTGCGCGTCGCGGCGGCGGCCCGGGAAGACGGCGGCCGGGAGAAGGCGATGCAGATCGCCTTCCGCACCGGTGGCGTCGTCGGCTTCCTCACCGTGGGCCTCGGCCTGTTCGGTGCGGCGCTGGTCGTGCTGATCTTCAAGAGTGACGCCCCGACGGTCCTGGAGGGCTTCGGCTTCGGTGCCGCGCTGCTCGCGATGTTCATGCGGGTCGGCGGCGGCATCTTCACCAAGGCCGCCGACGTCGGCGCCGACCTGGTCGGCAAGATCGAGAAGGGCATCCCCGAGGACGACCCGCGCAACGCCGCCACCATCGCCGACAACGTCGGTGACAACGTGGGTGACTGCGCCGGCATGGCCGCGGACCTCTTCGAGTCCTACGCCGTGACCCTGGTCGCCGCGCTGATCCTCGGCCGCGCCGCGTTCGGCGAGCAGGGCCTGGTCTTCCCGCTCATCGTCTCCACGATCGGCGTCATCGTCGCGATCCTCGGGGTGGCGCTCACCCGCCTGCGCCCGTCCGACCGCAACGGCCTGGTCGCCATCAACCGGGCGTTCTACATCTCCGCCGTCGTCTCCATCGTGTTGGTCGCCGGTGCCGCGCTGTTCTACCTGCCGGCCAAGTGGTCCGGCCTGACCGGCGAAAGCGACAGCCTGAAGGCGATCAAGGCGCTGGCCGGCGGCGACGCCCCGCCGTTCGGCCCGAACGTCACCGCGATCATCGCCTGCGCCATCGGCATCGTGCTCGCCGCCGTCGTCCTGGCGCTGACCGGGTACTTCACCGAGACTGAGCGCCGCCCCGTCAAGGACATCGGCAAGAGCGCGCTCACCGGTCCCGCCACCGTGGTGCTCGCCGGCATCAGCGTCGGCTTCGAGTCGGCCGTCTACTCCGCACTCGTCATCGGCGCCGGCGTGTTCGGCGCGTTCCTGCTCGGCGGCGGCTCGATCACGCTGTCGCTGTTCGCGGTCGCCATGGCCGGCACCGGCCTGCTCACCACCGTCGGCGTCATCGTCGCGATGGACACGTTCGGCCCGATCAGCGACAACGCGCAGGGCATCGCCGAGATGTCCGGTGACATCGACGAGCGCGGCGCCCGCACGCTGACCGAGCTCGACGCGGTCGGCAACACCACCAAGGCGATCACCAAGGGCATCGCGATCGCCACGGCGGTCCTCGCCGCGACGGCGCTGTTCGGGTCCTACACCGACTCGATCCTGAAGGAGTTCACCCAGGTAGAGGTGGACAAGTTCCTGAACGTGGCCAACCCGGGCAACCTGGTCGGCCTGCTCATCGGTGCCGCGGTCGTGTTCCTCTTCTCGGGCCTGGCCGTCAACGCCGTCGCCCGCTCGGCCGGTTCGGTCGTGATCGAGGTGCGTCGTCAGTTCCGCGAGTTCCCGGGCATCATGGACTACAGCCAGCGCCCGGAGTACGGCAAGGTCGTCGACATCTGCACCCGGGACGCCCAGCGTGAGCTCATCACGCCTGGTCTGCTCGCGGTGATGGCGCCGATCGCGGTCGGCTTCGGCCTCGGTGTCGGCCCGCTCGCCGCCTACCTCGCCGGTGCGATCGGCGCGGGCACGCTCATGGCGGTCTTCCTGTCCAACTCCGGTGGGGCATGGGACAACGCCAAGAAGCTCGTCGAGGACGGTACGCACGGCGGCAAGGGCTCGCCGGCGCACGAGGCGACGATCATCGGTGACACCGTCGGTGACCCGTTCAAGGACACCGCCGGCCCGGCGATCAACCCGCTGATCAAGGTGATGAACCTGGTCGCGCTGCTGATCGCACCCGCCGTGGTCGTCTACACCACCGGCGATGGCAACCCGGGGATCCGGTTCTCCATCGCGATCGGCGCGGCGCTGATCATCGCCGCCGCCGTGATCATCAACAAGCGCAAGCCGGTTTCGGTCGACGCCGGTAACGGCGACGACACCCCCTCGCAGGAGGCGGCCCCGGAGCGGGTCACCGCCTGACTCGCGACACCCAGACGCCCCGGCCGGATCATTCCGGCCGGGGCGTCGTATTTGTCGAACAGACGATCGGTTCTAGGCTTCCATTCATGCACATCCGCCTCGTCGCCACCGGCCTCCTTTTCGTCCTCGTTTCGGCGGGAACGGGTGGCTGCGGCGCTGACGGTGCCGGCGACGTGGCGCCGAAGGTGTGGGCGCAGCAGGTGTGCACGGCGCTCGCCCCCTGGCGGGCCGAGATCTCCGACCTGACGACGAAGGCCCAGCAGCAGCTCCAGGCGGCGAAAACCGCCGCGCAGACCAAGACCAACATCGTGGACCTGCTCGCCGGGGCCGAGACCGCCAGTGAGAAGGCCAGGCTCGGCATCAGCGGCGCTGGTGTACCGGACGTCTCCGGCGGCGACAAGGTGGCGCAGCAGTTCACCGCCTCGCTGTCGAAGGCCCGCGACGCGTATGGCAACGCGAAGCGCTCGGTCGAGGGGCTGCCGACCGCTGACGCGAAGGCGTTCTACGGCTCGGTCGGGACGGCGTTCGCGGTCCTCAAGGAGGAATACGAGCAGAGCGCCATCGACCCGAAGCACGTCGGCCAGAAGGATCTGCAGAAGGCCTTCAGCGAGGTGCCCGAGTGTCGGTGACGCCGGCCCGGAGCCGGCAACTGTCGCTGTTCGGGGTCGAGGCGCGCCCGCCGACCCCCATGGACCTCGAGGGTCTGCTGGCCGGCGCGGGCGAGGTCGGCCGGATGGGCGGCACCGCGAAGGTGTCCATCGAGGTCGAGGACGCTTGGCGGGCCGACGTCCTGCGCGCCGAGTGTGAGCAGCGGGGGCTGGTCGTGGCCAGCGAGCCGACCGGGGTCGAGGACCGGTGGACGGTCCGGACCGCGTATGCCGCGCTGCTGGCCCCTCTCGCGGCCCGCTGGCTGGACGGCACCGCGAAAGTTTCCCCGCCGGACCTGGTCCTCGACGGCCGGCGGCTGCGGCTCTGGGTGGCGGCTGCGGGCTCGTGGGACGGCCAGCGCGCCTACCTGCTCCGCCTGGCCCCGAGCCGCCCCTGCCCACCGGAGGACGAGGACGCGCCCGGCGGCGATGCGGGCGACATTTCGGAAATGTCCGGCGGGAGAAAGAGGCTGGACGAGACCGGGGAACTGGGCGAGAGCGGCGAGCCGGGCGACAGCGGAAGCCAGGGCCGGAATGGAAGGCCAGGCGGGAACGGAAGCCCGGGCGAGGGCAGGAAGCTCGGCGAGGGCGGCGAGCCAGGGGAAAGCGGCGAGCTGAGGGAAAGCGGCGAGCCAGGTGGGACCGGGGAACTGGGCCGTAGCGGGGAGCTGGACCGAAACGGGAAGCCGGGCGGGAGTGGAAGGCGGACCGGGGACCCGGGGGAGAGCGGCGACCCGGGCGAAGGTGGAGAGCTGGGCGAAGACGACGCGCCGGTGAGTCCCCGGGGAAAGCCGAAGAAGAAGGCCACTCCATTGATCTCCGCGTTCGACCCGGGCCCCGTCGACCTGGGTGTCGAGGTCGAGGACTGGATCGACGACGTTCGCGACGAATGGCCCGACTCGGGCGTCGCCGACCTGCCGACCGTCACCCTCGACCCGGTGGCCGAACCGGTCAACGAACGCGAAAGCGACGAAAACGACCAGGCGGAAAACGACAAAGACGACGAAAACGCCATCGACCGCCAGGTTGCCGACAACTGGGTTGCCGTCGGGGACGCCTTGGCCGCCGCGGGGCTGATCGCCGTGTTCGTCGGTCCCAAAGCTGGCGGACCCGCGTACCGCATCGTGGGACTCCGCCGTGTGACCCGCCTCGCGGAACTCGTCGGCGAGCCGCCCGCCGGGGCGCCGCACGCGAGCTGGCCGAGGTGAGCGCCGGGTAGGCTGACCCCGCGACGCGCAGTGTGATCCCGCCCGCCTGACGGGTCACCGGCAGTCGACAAAGCGTGACAAATACGGCAGCCGATGCGACACGATCGCAAGATCGGGCAGGTAGCGCTTCTGCTTGGGTGTACCGTGGCGCCGATCGGCGTGTCGCAAGCCGACCGCCGGGTATCGCTTTGCGCAACTCGGCGCGTAGGCGCGCGTTACGTTTGACACATGTCCGTCCGCACCGGGGAGAGCTGTGCCGAACTCCGCCAATACGAAGCGGCTGGTGATCGTCGAGTCGCCGGCGAAGGCCAAGACGATTTCGGGCTATCTGGGCCCGAATTACGTCGTTGAGGCGAGCTTCGGCCACGTCCGTGACCTGCCCGTGGGCAAGAAGGACATGCCCGAGGACCTGAAGAGCAAGCCGTGGGCCTATCTCGGTGTCGACGTCGACAACGATTTCACCCCGGTCTATGTCATCTCGGCCGACCGGCGCAAGCAGATCACCAGGCTCAAGGAGCTGCTGAAGACCGCCAGCGAGGTCTACCTCGCCACAGATGAGGACCGCGAGGGCGAGGCCATCGCCTGGCACCTCTTCGAGACCTTGAAGCCGAAGGTCCCGGTCAAGCGGATGGTCTTCCACGAGATCACCCGGCCGGCGATCCAGGCCGCCGTCGCCAACCCGCGGGAGATCAACCGCTCGCTGGTCGACGCGCAGGAGGCCCGCCGCATCCTCGACCGGCTGTATGGCTACGACCTGTCCACCGTGCTGTGGAAGAAGGTCCAGGGCGGCCTGTCCGCCGGCCGCGTGCAGTCGGTCGCGACCCGCATCGTGGTCGAGCGCGAGCGGCAGCGGATGAAGTTCCGCGCCGCCGACTACTGGGACATCCTGGCCAAGCTGCTGCCCGACGGTGACGAGCGCACGTTCAACGCGACGCTGCTCGCGCTCGACGGCGACCGGGTCGCCACCGGCCGCGACTTCGACCCGGAGACCGGCCAGGTCCGGCCGAACGCCGGCGTCATCCATCTCGACGAGCCGGCCGCCCGTGGCCTCGCCGCCCGCCTGGAAGGACGGCCGTTCACGGTCACCCGGGTCGAGGAGAAGCCCTACCGGCGCAAGCCGGCCGCGCCGTTCATCACCTCGACGCTGCAGCAGGAGGGCTCCCGCAAGCTGCGGCTGTCCAGCGCGCAAACCATGCGGATCGCCCAGCGGCTGTATGAGAACGGCTACATCACCTATATGCGAACCGACTCGGTGAACCTGTCCGAGGCCGCGATCGCCGCCGCCCGCCAGCAGATCCTCGACCTGTATGGGCCGAGTGCCGTGCCGCCGCAGCCCCGCCGGTACACCGGCAAGGTCAAGAACGCGCAGGAGGCGCACGAGGCCATCCGCCCGGCCGGTGACAGCTTCCGCACCCCGGGCGACGTGGCCAAGGAGCTCAGCGCCGAGGAGCTGCGGCTCTACGAGTTGATCTGGCAGCGCACGATCGCCTCGCAGATGACGGACGCGGTCGGCAACAGCACCTCCGTCCGGATCAACGCGACCACCCCGGCGAACGAGTCGGTCGACTTCAGCGCGAGCGGCAAGACGATCACCGATCCCGGCTTCCTGCGGGCGTACGTCGAATCCTCCGACGACGAGAACGCGGAGGCCGAAGACGCCGAACGGCGCCTGCCGGTGCTGGTCAAGGGCCAGTCGCTGACCGAGAAGGGGCTCACCCCGACCGGTCACACCACCCAGCCGCCGGCCCGCTACACGGAAGCGTCGCTGGTCAAGGCGATGGAGGAGCTCGGCATCGGCCGCCCCTCCACGTATGCCTCGATCATGGAGACGATCAACAACCGCGGTTACGTGTTCAAGCGCGGCCAGGCGCTGATCCCGTCGTTCCTGGCGTTCGCCGTCGTGGGGCTGCTGGAGAAGCACTTCCCGCGCCTGGTCGACTACGACTTCACCGCGTCGATGGAAAACGTCCTCGACGAGATCGCCAACGGCGACGAGAGCGCCGTGGACTTCCTGCGCCCGTTCTACTTCGGTGGCGACACGGGCGACGAAGGGTCGGTGCCCCGCCAAGGCGGGCTGAAGCGCATGGTCACCGAGCGGCTGGGCGAGATCGACGCCCGCGGGATCAACTCGATCCCGCTGTTCCGTGACGAGGCCAACCGCGACGTCGTCGTGCGCGTCGGGCGGTACGGCCCGTATCTGCAGCGCTTCCTCGCCGACCAGCCCGAGGGCGACGAAGGCGACCGGGCGACGGTCCCGGACGGTCTCGCGCCGGACGAGCTGACCCCGGAGAAGGTCGCCGAGCTGTTCGTCGGCGGCGCCAGCGGCGAGCGCAAGCTCGGCGAGCACCCGGAGACCGGCGAGCCGATCGTGCTGAAGTCGGGCCGCTACGGGCCCTACGTGTCCACGGGCGAGAAGAACTCCTCGCTGCTGTCCACGCAGTCGCCGGAGCACCTGACCCTCGAAGAGGCGTTGCAGCTGCTGACCCTGCCGAGGACCGTCGGCAAGGACGCCGAGGGCGCGGACATCATCGCGTCGCCCGGCCGGTATGGCCCGTACATCAAGCGCGGCACCGACACGAGGTCGCTGGAGAACGAGGGTCAGCTCTTCACGGTCACCCTCGAAGAGGCGCTGCGGCTGCTGGAGCAGCCGAAGACGCGTGGGCGGGCCGCGGCGAAGCCGCCGCTGCGCGAGATGGGCCCCGACCCGGCGACCGAGAAGCCCCTGGTCATCAAGGACGGGCGCTTCGGTCCGTACGTGACGGACGGCGAGTTCAACGCGTCGCTGCGGCGCAACCAGACGGTCGAGGCGCTCACCATCGACGAGGCGAGCGAGATGCTGGCCGAGAAGCGGGCCAAGGGTCCGGCGCCGAAGAAGGCCAGGCCCGCTAAGAAGACGACCGAGGGCGCGGCGAAGAAGACGACGGCCGCGAAGAAGACCACGGCCGCGAAGAAGACGACCACCGCGGCGAAGAAGACCACCACGGCGGCGAAGAAGGCGACCCCGGCCAAGAAGGCGGCGCCGAAGAAGGCCACCTCGGCGAAGAAGGCGACCCCGCCCGGGGAGTGACGCAGGTTGACCTTGGGCGATCCGATCGCCCAAGGTCAACGCGCACTAAGAGTCCAGGTCGACGCGCGCCAAGAGTCCAAGGTCAACACGTGCTAAGCGCCGAGGACGCGGTCGGTGTAGGCGTTGGCGAAGAGGCGGCCGGGGTCGAGCTTGTCGCGCAGCGCGGTGAAGTCGCCGAAGCGCGGATAGGCCGTGGCCAGCGACTCGGCGTCGCGGAAGTTCATCTTGCCCCAGTGCGGCCGGCCACCGAGCGGCGTGGTGACGGCCTCGAAACGCCGGAAGTACTCCTCGAACGGCGCGCCGACGTACTGGTGGATCGCGATGTAGGCGCTGTCCCGCCCGTGCCCATGCGAGAGCCAGATGTCGTCGGCGGCGGTGAACCGCACCTCCACCGGGAACTGGATCTTGTACGGCAGGCCGGCGACCACCGACCGCAGCCCGTCGAACGCCTCCCGGAGCGCCTCGCGGGGCAGCCCGTACTCCATCTCGACGAACCGGACCCGGCGCGGCGTGCAGAACACCTCGTGGGACGACGCCGTGTAGGTGCGCGCCGACAGCGCCCGGGCCGAGACGCGGCTGATCGCCGGGACCGCGGACGGTATCGCCCGGCCGATCCGGCACGCGCCGCCGAACACCGTGTTGGACAGGAAGTCGTCGTCGAGCCAGCGCCGCCAACCGGCCAAGGGGCGGTCCGACGACGGCACGATGTTGTTGCGCTTCATCTGGACCCGGTCGGTGTAGGGGAACCAGTAGAACTCGAAGTGATCGTTCGAGGCGATGTGGTCCTCGAGGCCCGACCAGACGTCCGACAGCGGCGCCGGGCGCTCGTCGGCCCGCAGCGTGAACGCCGGCACGCAGCGCAGGGTCACCTCGGTGAGCACGCCGAGCGCGCCGATGTTGACCCGGGCGGCGGCGAACAGGTCGGGTCGCGAGTCCGCCGAGCAGCGCACGGCCGTCCCGTCGGCGGTGACGAGCTCGAGGGCCTCGACGAAGGTCGAAAGACATCCATAGGCGGCGCCGGTTCCGTGTGTACCGGTGGAGAGCGCCCCGGAGATCGTCTGCGCGTCGATGTCGCCGAGATTGGGCATCGCCAGGCCGTGCGCCGCGAGGGTCGCGTTGAGCGTGGCCAGCTTCATGCCCGCCTGGACGGTCACCAGGTCACCCTCCACCCGGACGAGTGACGCCATCCGGTCGAGCTCGACCCGGACCCCGTCCGTCAGAGCGGTGGGCGTGAAGGAGTGCCCGGAGCCGACGGCCTTGACCTTGAGCCCCTCTGCGGCCGCGCCGCTGAGCTCGGAGGCCAGCTCAGCGGTGGTCGAGGGGTGCGCGACACGCGCCGCCCGAGCGGTCTGGTTGCCGGCCCAGTTGGCCCACGGAGAAGTCACGAAACCTGAGTACCCTTCACGTATGCCTGTCGTCAATGACCCGATGAATCACAAGAGTGAAATGGGCTATCCGCCGATCCCACCCGCTCGTTGACGTGAGTAGGTTTCAGAGGGACGAGCTTTGAGGGGGACTGCCGGGTGGCGACGCAGACAGTGGCCAGTGCCGGGACCAAGCCACTGCGCCGGGTTCCGGTGCAGGGGCGCAGTGTGGCACGGGTCGGGCGGATGCTCGACGCATGCGCCGAGCTCGTCGATGAGGTGGGCTATGACGGGCTGACCACGACGCTGCTCGCGGAGCGGGCGGGAGTGGCGATCGGCTCGGTCTACCAGTTCTTCCCCGACAAGCGGGCCATCGTGCAGGCGCTCACGCTCCGCAGCCTGGAGGGTTACCTGGAGCGCCTCGGCACCCGGGTGACCGAGGAAGACATCTCGCACTGGTGGGACGCCGTCGACGCGGCCATCGACGAGTACATCGACATGCACCGCACGGTGCCGGGCTTCCGGACGCTGCACTTCGGTGACGTCGTGGACATCCACCTGCTCGACGACGAGCGGGACAACAACGACGTCATCGTGTCGCAGCTCGCGGCGCTGCTCATCGGCCGCTTCGGCATCGTGGACGCCGAGCGGCTGCAGTTCGTGCTGGCGATCGCCGTCGAGGCCGCCGACGCGCTGATCAAGATGGCATTCCGGCGCTCGCCGGACGGCGACGCGGTCGTGCTCGGCGAGGCGAAGGCGCTGATCAAGGACTACCTGCACCACCGCCTCTGACGACGTCTTCAGACCCTTTATCGGCTGTTCACAGGGCCGGTAAAGGGTCTGAAACCTCGTGTTGACAATCCCACACGACCTGTCCGCTTTGCCCGCCACGGCGCATACTCGTGATCGACCGGTACCCCAATTTCGAGGACTGGATCCGCCACGATGAACAGCGCCATGAGCAGGCAAAACATCGGCATCATCGGTGCCGGGCGAGTAGGTGCGGTGCTCGGCGCCGCGCTCGTGCGAGCCGGCCACCGGGTGATCGCCGCGGTCGGCGTCTCGGCCGCCTCCAAGTCCCGCGCGGAGCAGCTGCTCCCGGGCGTCGCGCTCCTCCCCGCCGACCAGGTCGCCGCCTCCGCCGACCTCGTGCTGCTGGCGGTCCCCGACGACGTGCTCGCCGGCCTGGTCAACGGCCTGGTCGAGACCGGCGCGCTGCGCCCCGGCCAGATCGTCGCGCACACCTCCGGCGCCCACGGCCTCGCCGTCCTCGCGCCCGTCATGACCGTCGGCGTGCGCCCCCTGGCCCTGCACCCGGCGATGACGTTCACCGGCACCGCCGTGGACCTGGGCCGGCTCGCCGGCGGGGTCTCGTTCGGCGTCACCGCCCCCGACGACCTGCGTGACCTCGCCGCCTCCCTCGTCGCCGACCTCGGCGGCCAGGTCGAGTGGATCGCCGAGGAGCGCCGCCCGCTCTACCACGCGGCCCTGGCGCACGGCGCCAACCACCTCGCCACGCTGGTCAACGAGGCGCTCGACCGGCTCCGCGACGCCGGGGTCCAGCACCCGGAGCAGGTCCTCGCCCCGCTGCTGGGCGCCTCGCTGGACAACTCGCTGCGCCTCGGCGACGCCGCCATCACCGGCCCGGTGGTCCGCGGCGACGCCGGCACGGTCGCCAAGCACCTCAAGGCCCTCGACGAGGTCGCGCCCGAGTCGGTGCCGCCCTACCTGGCGCTCGCCCGGCGCACCGCCGACCGGGTCATCGCCGCCGGCCGCCTCCGCCCGATCGACGCCGTGCCGCTGCTCGACGTCCTGAGCACCGCCGCGGCACCCAGTACGCCGGCCGCCCCGGTGGTCGGGGCACAGCGCGGCGGACGCCGGAAGGCCAAGGGCACCGGGGGCAAGGCGTGAACGTCGTCGAGACCCGCGAGCAGCTCGCCGGAGCCCGCGCCGCGGCCAGCGGCACCGTCGCCGTGGTCATGACCATGGGCGCCCTGCACGACGGGCACGCGGAGCTCATCCGCGCCGCGCGCGCCGAAGCCGGCACGGTCCTGCTGACGATCTTCGTGAATCCCCTGCAGTTCGCGCCGGGCGAGGACTTCGACCGCTACCCGCGCACCCTGGAAGCCGATCTCGCGATCGCCGAGGCGGCCGGGGTGGACATCGCGTTCACGCCCACCCGCGAGGTGATGTATCCGCAGGGTGAGCCGTCCGTCCGGGTGGACCCGGGCCCGGCCGGCAACGAGCTGGAGGGCGCCAGCCGCCCCGGGTTCTTCCACGGCGTGCTGACCGTGGTCAACAAGCTGTTCCAGCTGACCCGCCCCGACGTCGCGTATTTCGGGGAGAAGGACTACCAGCAGCTCGGCATGATCCGGGCGATGGTCCGCGACTTCGACCTGCCCATCGACGTGCGGGGCGTGCCGACGGTGCGGGAGCCCGACGGCCTCGCCCTTTCCAGCCGCAACCGCTACCTCGCCCCGGCGGAGCGGCGCGCGGCGCTGGTGCTGTCCAGGGCGCTGCGTGCCGGAGCGGCAGCGGCAAACCCGGTCGAGGCGGGGCTTGCCGAGTTCGCCACCGAGCCCGAGGTCAAGCTCGACTACCTCGTCCTGACCGACCCGATGCTCGGGCCCGCGCCCGCGCACGGTCCGGCCCGGCTGCTGACCGCGGCCTGGGTCGGCGGCACCCGCCTCATCGACAACATCGCATTGGAACTGCCGTGATCCGCACGATGCTCAAGTCCAAGATCCACCGCGCCACTGTCACGCAGGCAGATCTGCACTACGTCGGTTCGGTAACGGTTGACGAGGATCTGATGGACGCCGCGGACCTCCTCGCCGGCGAGCAGGTCGCGATCGTGGACGTCACGAACGGCGCCCGGCTGGAGACCTACGTGATCGCCGGCCCCCGTGGCAGCGGCGTGATCGGGATCAACGGCGCCGCCGCGCACCTGGTACACCCCGGTGACCTCGTCATCTTGATCTCCTACGCGCAGCTCGACGACGCGACCGCCAGGACCTACCAGCCGCGGGTCGTGCACGTCGACGGCACCAACGCAATCATCGAACTCGGTCACGATCCGGCCGATGCCATACCGGGTATGGTGGGCGAACCCGTGAGGGGAGACCTTCTCCGGGCGTAATGCTCCTGGGGAGGTGCGGTGCGGCGCGCGGTCGTGCTGGTCGTGGCGGTGGCGGCGCTGCTCGGCGCCTGCACGCCGCCGACACCGGCGGGCACCGACCGCGATCTGGTCAACGGCTGGCCGATGCTGCCGACCGCGGTGCTGATCGAGCCGACCGCCCCCGCCTGCTATCCGCTGTCCGCCGGCACCGCCAGCGCCGACGTCACCACCTGGCCGGCGCCGGTCGCCTGCACCGAGCCGCACGAGGTCGAGCTGATCGCCGTCGGCAAGTTCACCGGCGCCGACGCCGAGCGGTCCACGCCGCCGATCGCCGGCAGTCCGGCCCTGCGCGGGGCGTACACCCGCTGCGCCGCCGACGCGAAGACCCTGCTCGGCGCGGACTGGCGCACCGGTCGGGTGTCGCTGAGCGTCGACCTGCCGAGCCCGCTGCTGTGGGACGCCGGGGCCCGCTGGTTCCGCTGCGACCTGCAGGCGCTGCAGGACGTCGACCGCTTCAGCGTCGCGACCCGGACCACGTCGATGCGCGGCACGCTCAACCCCGACGGCGGTGAGCTGCTCATCGGGTGTGTGAAAGTCACCACCAAGCCCGGCGGCGCCACCGACGCCATCGACAGGATCTACGCGGCCCAGTGCACCGTCCCGCACGAGGGTGAATTCGCCGGGATCTACGAGCCGCCCGAAGGGGACTATCCGGCCGACAGCGAGGCGCGCAGCGCCACCAACCTGGCCGGATGCCGTCCCGTCGTGGCACGCTACGTCGACGTGCCCGACGACGTGAACTTCCGCTCCCGTACAGGGCAGGTGACGATGCCCTACGACAAGACGGCGTGGGAGCTCGGCAACCGCGGGGTCCGCTGTTTCGCGTGGCCACCGAAGCCGGTGAAGACCTCCTTGCGGGGCGCGGGTACAAAAGGTCTACCGATCACGATCGCCTAGATGATGTCCTAGATCTTGCAGTTGGACCGGGTTGCCAACCACATTGATCATTGGCACACTGCACCCGCGCTGTGTGCGCCGGGGGAGGGGTTGGACCATGGTGCGTTTCCGACGGCTCATGATGGCGGTGGCGCCCGTTGCCGCTGTCGCGCTGCTCGCGGGGTGTTCGACGCCCGCAGGCGTCGACAAGAACCTCGTCGACGAGTGGGCCATGCTCGCCGCGCCGAAGGTCCCCGTGCCGCCCGTCGGGTCGTGCTATGACAGCTCCGTGCCGTTCTTCGACACGGACACCCTCACGATCTTCTCCTTCACGGCCGCCGCCTCCTGCACGACCGCGCACATCAGCGAGACGTTCTACGTCGGCGAGCTCAGCGGCTCCGCCGCCGGCGCGTCCTCGCCGCCGAAGGGCGCGGACCTCAAGGACGCCTGGACCAAGTGCAACACCGAGGCGCAGACCTTCCTCGGCGGCGACTATCACGACGCCCGCCTCGAGCTGATCGTGCTCGTGCCGTCCGCGACGCAGTGGACCGGCGGCGGGCGCTATTTCCGCTGTGACCTGGCCGAGATCCAGAGCGACGCCGGCAAGCCCGTCAGCCGCACCAGCAGCCTCAAGGGCGGCCTCACCGGCGACAAGCCGGTCGCGCTGACCTGCGCCCAGGAGACCTACGAGGCCGACGGCAAGACGTGGAAGGACTACGAGCCCACCGCGTGCACGGCCACCCACAACATGGAATACGTCGGCACGTACACGGCCGGGGAGCGGGCCTTCCCCAAGACCGCCGACGAGCGCCGCGCCGCGATGCGCACCGGTTGTGAGGCCCTCGGCGCCAAGTATCTCGGCATGACCCAGTCCACCTTGGACAACCACCAGGAGGTCGGCATCGGCTTCTGGATGGTCGACGAGGAGAACTGGCTGCGCGGCAACCGCTCCGCCCGCTGCTACGCGATGCTCTACGACAAGAAGAGCACCATCCGCTCGCTGAAGGGCCTCGGCACCGGGAAGATTTGACCGCTTCTGCGAGACTGTGGTCCCGTGCTACGAGGTGAGGGTGTGCTCGGATGAAGCGGTGGACCGTCGGGCTGTCCGTGTCATTGGTGCTGTTCGCCGCTGGCTGCGGTAATCCGGCGGGCACGGACGGCGACCTGCTCAACGGCTGGGCCGCGATGTCCGCGCCGACCGTGCCGAAGCCGGCCGCCGGGGAGTGCTGGACCTATTCGGGTGACGCCGACAAGCTCGTCGTCGGGCCCGACCTGGTCAAGGTCGAGTGCGGCCAGCCGCACGCCAGCGAGACCTTCCACGTCGGCGAGTTCACCGGGTCCATGGGCGAGCGCACGACGGTGCCCACCGGCGCCGACCTCACCGACGCCTTCGCCGCCTGCCAGTCCGCGGCCAACGACTTCCTCGGCGGCGACTGGCACGACGGCAAGCTGGTCATGCGGATCCTGCCGCCGTCGGAGAAGCAGTGGAAGGGCGACGCCCGCTACTACCGGTGCGACCTGATCGAGGTCTCCGACGACACGTACACGATCTCGCCCCGCACCAGCGGCCTGAAGGACACGCTGCGCGGCAACCGGCCGGTCGAGATCGGCTGCGTCAAGGTCGCGACCGACAGCGGCGGCGGCATCGAGGACTTCATCCCGACCAAGTGCGACACGCTGCACAACGGCGAATACACCGGCACGTTCTACTCGCCGGACGCGCGGCCCTACCCGAGCGACGCCACGGCCCGCCGGTCGCTGCTGCAGCCGGGCTGCAAGACGATCGTCGCGCGGTTCCTCGGCCTCACCGACGCCCAGTTCGACGACAACAAGCAGATCTCCTTCGCCTGGTCGACCGCGACCCCGGCCCGGTGGAACTACGGCGACCGCACCGCCCGCTGCTACCTCATGCTCGAGGGCAAGCTGTCGGTCGGCCGCTCGCTGCGCGCGAACGGTAACGTTCCGATCTGAGGTGGTGACGTTACCGGCTGGTAATGGCACACTGCTTCCTCATGAAACGGGTCGTTCTGATCGTCGTCGTGCTCGCCCTCATCGGGGGCGGCGCCTACTGGCTGCTGCGCGACGGCGACCGGAAGATCCCGGACGCCGCGCCCGCCGCGGCGCCGAAGGTCGGCTCCTGCTGGACGGTCGACGCGGCCGGCGCGAAGGCCGCGTTCCCGTGGGCCGGCGGGGGCGTCGACTGCGCCGCCGCGCACACCGTCGAGGTGTTCCACGTCGGCCAGGCCGGCAAAGACCTGCTGCACCGCCTCGACGACGCCAAGGGCGAGGACGTCAAGATCACCCAGAACCTCCTGTACGCCCAGGCCCGCCGCGCCTGCGTCGTGGAGGGCACCGCCTTCCTCGGCGGCAACTGGCACGAGTCGCGGGTCCAGATCCTCGCCTCCTGGATCGCCCCGGCCACCGACGGCTTCTTCGGCTGCGCGGTCGCCCCCGTCACCGGCCCGGCAGGTGACGAGTTCACGACACGCGAGGGCAGCCTGGCCAAGGCCGGGTCGACGCTGCCGATCGCCTGCATCTCGTCGCTGAAGTACGTCGAATGCACAGCCCCCCACGACGGCGAGTACTCCGGCAGCTACTCGATCGCCCCGATGGACGCGCCGTTCGACGAGACCGCGGTGCGCAACGCGTCGGCGAAGGGCTGCACCACCGTCGGCCTGCGGTACCTGGGCCTGTCGGAGACCGGCGACCGGGCCGACCTCTCCTCGGCCGCCGTCGGGCCCAAGACCGGCTCCGACTGGCTCGGCAGCGACCAGACCTTCGCGTGCTACCTGATGAGCGCCAAGCCCCTGAAGGCGTCGATTGCGAAGCTCGGCGCCGGGCCCCTGCCGTTCGCGTGATTCACGGCACGGCGCGCGATGCCGTCTTGTGATGTTGACTGGAGTGATGGAGCTGCCCGTTCTGCCGCGCCGACTCGCCGGGCCCCAGCCGGGGTGGGCCGAGCCGACCGACGTCGTCGTGATCGGCTCCGGCGTCGCCGGGCTGACCGCCGCCCTGCACCTGCGCGAGGCCGGCCTGCACGTCACCGTCGTCACGAAGGTCAACATCGATGACGGCTCGACCCGCTGGGCCCAGGGCGGCATCGCCGCGGTCCTCGACCCGCTCGACACCCCCGAGGCGCACGCACAGGACACGCTCGTCGCCGGCGTCGGCCTGTGCGACGCCGACGCGGTCGACGTCCTGGTCCGCGAGGGCCCGACCCGCGTCCGCGAGCTGATCCGCTGGGGCGCTGAGTTCGACCGCCACAACGACGGCTCCCTGATGCTGACCCGGGAGGGCGGTCACCACGCCAACCGGATCATCCACGCCGGCGGCGACGCGACCGGCGCCGAGGTCCAGCGGGCCCTGCACGCCGCGGTGCACCGCGACCCGTGGATCCGGCTCATCGAGCACGCCCTGGTCCTCGACCTGCTGACCGACGCGTCCGGCCGGGCCTGCGGGGTCACCCTGCACGTCCTCGGCGAGGGCGCGGAGGACGGCGTCGGCGCGGTGCTCGCCCGCGCGGTCGTCCTCGCCACCGGGGGCATGGGCCAGATCTACTCGGCCACCACCAACCCGATCGTCTCCACCGGCGACGGGGTCGCGCTCGCCCTGCGCGCCGGGGCCGCCGTCACCGACATCGAGTTCGTCCAGTTCCACCCGACCGCGCTCGCGCTCAACAACCGCGACTCGCAGCAGCCGCTGGTCAGCGAGGCGTTGCGCGGCGAAGGGGCCTACCTGCGCGACGGCGACGGCAACCGCTTCATGGTCGGCCGGCACGAGCTCGCCGAGCTCGCCCCCCGCGACGTGGTCGCCAAGGGCATCTACCGGGTCATGCGGGCCGAGGGCACGCAGAACGTCTGGCTCGACGCCCGCCACCTGGGCCGGGAGTTCCTCGAGGGGCGCTTCCCGACGATCGTCGCGTCCTGCCGGGCGGCCGGCGTCGACCCGGCCGCGGACCTGATCCCAGTCTCGCCCGCCGCCCACTACGCCTCCGGCGGGGTCCGCACCGACCTGTTCGGCCGCACCTCGATCGCCGGCCTCTACGCCTGCGGTGAGGTCGCCTGTACCGGCGTCCACGGCGCCAACCGGCTCGCCTCCAACTCCCTGCTGGAGGGGCTCGTCTTCTCCCGCCGGATCGCCGAGGACATCGCCCACGACCTGCCCGCGCAGGCCGACCCCGTCACCGCCGACCTGCCGTCGTGGACCGCCGACCCCGCGCTGCGCGCCCCCTTGCAGGCGGCCATGTCGGCGCACGCGTCGGTGCTGCGCAGCGCCGAGTCGCTCGACCAGGCGGCGCAGGCGCTCACCAAGCTCGCCCTCGACCGCGCCGCGCCCGGCCTGGCCGGCTGGGAGGCGACCAACCTGCTCACCGTCGCGACCGCCCTCGTCGGCGCCGCCGACCTTCGCCAGGAGACCCGCGGCTGCCACTGGCGCGAGGACTTCCCGGACGCCAGCGACGTGTTCCGCGGCCACTTCCTGGCCGACCTGTCCGACACCGGCACCCTGACCGAGACGTGGGAGGACGCGTGAAGCTGTCGACCGAGGCGCTGCTGCGGAAGGTCGGGCTCGACCCGGTCGCCGTGGACGAGATCGTCGAGCGGACCCTGACCGAGGACCTCGGCCCCGATCGCCTCGACGTGACGAGCGTGGCCACCATCCCCGCCACCCAGACGGACTCCGCGGAGCTGGTCGCGCGCGCCGACGGCGTGGTGGCCGGCCTGGCCGTGGCCGCCGCCGTGTTCGAGGCCGTCTCCCCGGCCGTCGACGTGTCGATCCACGCCGTCGACGGTTCGTTCGTCGTCCGCGGTACCGTCCTCGCCACCGTCACCGGACCCACCCGGGACCTGCTGACGGCCGAGCGGTCCGCGCTCAACCTGCTGTGCCGTATGTCCGGCGTCGCCACCCACACCCGCCAGTGGGCCGACCTGCTCGACGGCACCCATGCCCTGGTCCTGGACACCCGCAAGACCACGCCGGGGCTGCGCATCCTGGAGAAGTACGCGGTCCGCGCCGGCGGCGGCACCAACAAGCGCATGGGCCTCTACGACGTCGCCATGATCAAGGACAACCACAAGCTCGCGGCCGGCGGCATCTCCGCCGCGTACGAGCGGGTCCGCGCGGCGTTCCCCGACGTGCCCGTGCAGGTCGAGGTCACCACGGTCGGCGAGGCCGTCGAGGCGGTCACCGCCGGGGCGACCTTCCTGCTGCTGGACAACATGACGCCGGACCTGCTGCGGGAGGTCGTGGCGGCGGTCGGCGGGCGGGCCGAGCTGGAGGCCACCGGCGGCCTGACCCTGGCGACGGCGGCGGAATACGCGGCGACCGGGGTCGACTACCTGTCGGTCGGTGCCCTGACGCACTCCTCGCCGATCCTGGACATCGCCATGGACCTCCGCACGCACTGAGGCTTCAGCCCGGGCTCCGGTCCGGGCTCCGGTCCGGACTTCGGTCCGGACTTCGGTCCGGACTTCGGTCCGGGTTTCAGTTCGGGAAGGCGACCGCCACGACGGCGCTGTAGCGCTGGACCCGCCACGCCGGCGGGACCATCTTGGTGCAGCGCTCGACCGTGGCGGCGCAGATGATCGCCTGCACCGACGAGACCGGTGCGGGCGGTGCGGTCGGGATCACCGACTCGACCGCGACGAGCTCGACGTCCGGCAGCGAGATCTGGAACTGGTACTCCCACAGGTCGCCGTCCATCACCAGGCCGACCCGCCGGACGCCGCTGGCCCGGATCTCGTCGATCGCCTGCTGGTAGGGCACGGCCTGCTCCGGCAGCCGGGCGAAGCGCTCCTCCCAGTCCGTGAGGGTGAACACGGAGCCCTGGCCGATGAGGCGTCTGGGCTGCCCGTACGCGACGGAGACCCCACCGGCGGCGAACGCCGCGACCAGCACGAGCACCATCGCGGTGGCCGCGGCCTTATGGGTGCGCAGCCGATCGGCCCAGTAGCCGGTGAGTGGCGCGCCGACGGCGAACGCGGGCAGGATCAGCCGGTTGCCCCAGTCCTGCCACTTGACGACGGCGGCGGTCAGGATGAACGCGCCGAGCACGGTCACCGCGTAGGCCCGCACCAGCGGGGGCAGCCTGCGCCAGACCAGCGCGGCGGCGAGGGCGGCCAGGATCAGCGCGGCCTGGATCGGATAGGGCGAGCGGTCTTCGTCGGGCTTCCATCGCGTACCGGGGAAGACGCTCCGCCACTGGGTGATCTTCGGATCGTTGGGGTCCACGTTCACCAGGTGCGCGATGCCGATGACCGCGTCGCTGACCACGTTGTTGACCGCTGGGACCGGCGTGGTGAGCGTGGAGGCGGCCAGTCGCAGACCGTTGACCAGGACGGCGGGCGGGTCCTTGCGCTCGGTGGAGAGCGCGGCGCTGTAGCCGGGCGGGCCGAGCGGCGAGCCGAACGCGTCGTTGACCCGCAGCAGCGCCGGCCCGGCGAGGACGACCAGCCCGGCGATGACGACCAGCCCCGCGCCGACGGTCCGCAGGAACGGGCGCGCCGGTCGCGGCTCCTCCTGCCCCGGCTCGCCGTCCTGGGCCGCCTGGGGCTCCTGGCGCAGCTGGGCGATCCCCCAGAAGACGAGGACCGGGGCAAGGGCCATGAGGCCGGTCGACTTGGTGACGGCGGTGAGGCCGGCGACCGCGGCGAGGGACAGCACGTCGCCGGTCGTCGAGACGCGGCGGACGCCGTCGAGGGCGAGCGTGGCGGCGCAGACCACCCACGCCGTGACGACCAGGTCGTTCTGGGTGCTGGTGGACTCCAGGGCGACCGCCGGAGCGGTGAGGAACACGGCGGCGGCGATCAGCTGCCCGAGCCGGCCGGCGCCGAGCTGGGCGGCGCAGCGGGAGATGGCGAGCGCGCCGAGCAGCCCGGCACCCCACTGCAGCAGGTTGAACAGGGCGTCGTCGCCGGTCAGCAGGCGGGCCTGGAGCAGCAGGTATTCGGCGCCGGGGACCAGGATGATCTGCTGGTTCTGCACCGTGGGGTAAGGGTCGAGGTCACCGTCGGCGATCCAGTGCTCGATCTTCGTCAGGTGGTAGTGATTCGAGTCGAAGTTGTTCGGGGAGGACGCCGCCGCCAGGACGAGCTCTGCCAGTACCAACACCGCAATTGCGACAAGAATCACTTTGTCCCAATTTTGCAGGACATAGCTCTTCGGGCGGTGCAGGTGGTGCCTCGCGAAGAAGGCGGACACGCCCGCGAAAACCAGCCAGTAGACGATCACCGGCCAGGTCCCGATCCACCCTGCGAGGGACAACAGCTCGACGAAGACGACCGTGACACCTGCCACGGTGGCCGCCGCCCGGATCACCGCCTGTCGGGCGTCCAGGCTGCCAGGACGCATCGCGAACGCGGTGAACACCAGCGCCGCCAGCGGGAGCAGCGCGAGCAGCGTGCGAGCCGTCGGCATCATGGGAACCGGATCGTAGATGACCAGGCTCACCTCGCCAATGGCGGGCCTTTCGTTAGGCTCACCGCGTGCTGCTGTGCATCGACATCGGAAACACCAACACGGTGCTCGCTACGTTCGAGGGCGAGAAGCTGGTCCACTCGTGGCGGATCAAGACCGACGCGCGGGCCACCGCCGACGAGCTCGGCCTGCTCTACCGCGGGCTGCTGGCCACGGACGCCGTGTCGCTGACCGGGATCGCGGCCTGCTCGACGGTGCCGGCGGCGCTGCGGTCACTGCGCACGATGCTGCAGCGGTACTACCCGGGCGTGCCCACCGTGATCGTCGAGCCCGGCGTGCGCACCGGGGTACAGCTGGCGATCGACAATCCGAAAGAGGTCGGCACCGACCGGGTGGCCAACACGCTCGCGGCCTTCACGCTCTTCGGCGGTCCGTCGATCGTCGTGGACTTCGGCACGTCGACCAACTTCGACGTCGTGTCCGCGCGCGGTGAGTTCCTCGGCGGCGTCCTCGCACCCGGCATCGAGATCTCCGTCGACGCACTGGCCGCCCGCGCCGCCCAGCTGCGCAAGGTCGAGCTGGTCAAGCCGCCGCGGGTGATCGGCAAGAACACGGTGGAGTGCCTGCAGTCCGGCGTCGTGTATGGCTTCGCCGGGCAGGTCGACGGCATCGTGCGCGGGGTGACCGCGGAGCTGGGCGGCGCGGTGAAGGCCGTCGTCGCGACAGGCGGCCTGGCCCCGATCGTGATCGGCGAATGCGCCACGGTCACACATCACGAGCCGATGCTCACCCTGATCGGGCTCCGGCTGATCTTCGACCGTAACCGCGGCTAGCGTCTGCGGCCGATGTACGCATAAGTCACGTACGGCAGTTCGAACGTTTCCGTCCGGGGCAGGACTTCCTTGAGCCTGCCCTCGAGCCGCCGGCGGGCCTCCGGGTCGGCGACCAGGTAATAGCTGCGCGACTTGACCAGCTCGAGGAACGACTCGGCGGTGTGCGTGGTGCTCCACTCGAACGTCTTGCATTCCACCTCGCCGAACAGCGGGCCGAAGCTGTCCACCGCTGTCTCGTCGAAGGCGTCGCGCTCGCGGGCGCCGTCGAAGAGAGTCGAAGATTCCGCCACCCACGGGATTCGCTCGTCGCGAATATTCCAGATTGGGACAAATCGCCCATTTGGCTTCAGAACGCGTGCGATCTCCTGGTGGGCCGGCTCGCCGTAGAACCAGTGGTAGGCCTGTCCCGCGGTGACGACGTCGACGGCCTGGTCCTCCAGAGGGATGTGGGTGGCGTCGCCCTTGCGGGCATTGCCGGGGATCTTGGCGCGCATCTTGTCGTCGGGTTCGATCGCCGTAACGGTGTGACCCAGGTCAAGAAGTTGCCTGGTCAGGATGCCTGTGCCCGCCCCGAGGTCGCAGATCTGCGACGTTTCGGGTATCGACCATTCCAGTGCCGCGCGCGGGTAGCGGGGGCGGATGCGGTCGTACAGGTCGGCGGCCGCTCCGAACGAGGAGGCGTGTGCTGCGAAATCCACACCGCCAAAACTACCGAATGTTCGGTAACTAGGTCGCGACGAAAATCACGCATGTTGCAGTTGTGCAAGGAGATGCTGTGCCGGTCATTCGTCACACATAGCAATGCGTCGGACACGGATTTGCGTCGGCGTATCGCCGGACCCATTCGCCGTGCGGCCCTTCCCCGGCGCTGCCTCGGGGTTTGCCCGTGCGCCGGGGACTATCCGCGTGCGTTGCGGCACGCAATGCCATCGGGCTCGGGGCGTGTGATGGGAATCGATCGTGTTGTGGCGGCGCCTGGGCCGCCCGGCATTCGGGAAACGAAGCCCGTTTCCACTGCTGCGGTCCCGGTAGTTTCAGCGTACCGTTGACGAGGTAGTCCCTGATTGCGTTATCTTTGCATTCGCACAACGCGGGGCGGACTTCCTCGAAGGGAATACGACAGTGGCCAAGCGGACCATCCACGTGCTGGTCGACGACATCGACGGCGGGGACGCCGACGAGACCGTGAAGTTCGCGCTGGACGGCGTTCAGTATGAGATCGATCTCTCGAAGAAGAACGCGACGAAGCTGCGTGACGCGTTCGGGCCCTTCCTGGGCGCGGCCACCAAGGTCGGCCGGGGTGGCGTGGTGGTCGGAGGGCGCGCCGCCAGCGCCCGTGGGCGGGGTGGTGCCGCCGCGGACCGCGAGCAGAACAAGGCGATTCGGGAATGGGCCCAGAACAAGGGCATCAAGGTCTCCGACCGGGGTCGCATCAAGCAGGAAATCGTGGACCGCTTCAACGCCGAGGCCGGTCGTTAGCGCCTGCTGACCGTTTTCGGCCCGAGTGGTCGTTTTGGGGTTCCTTCAGTGCCGCCCACCCACCGTAGCCGAATCGCTACGGTGGGTGACTTGCATCAGGCGTCGATTTCGCTCTCGGCGTACGGGCCTGCCGTGCGGAACAAGGCGGCGGACGCTCGCGTTGGGCAAAAGCACCGGGTACACGCGTTCCCGGCGGGTAGACAAGTACCACGCAACGACTCCGACATGGTCCGATGGTGGGGTGCGGCAATGGCGCACACCCGCAATGTGTCGGCCTACGGCGATAGAGTGATGGCACGGTCACGTTGGCGTCCGACAGAGCTTCGGCGTGGCGACCCCCCGAGGGGGGTTCCGCGGCAGGGGCGGCGGCGACGGACACGGCACGTGAAGGAGCAGGGATGTTCGAGCGGTTCACCGACCGAGCACGACGGGTTGTCGTCCTGGCGCAGGAAGAAGCCCGGATGCTCAACCACAACTACATCGGCACCGAGCACATCCTGCTCGGCCTCATCCACGAGGGTGAGGGCGTGGCGGCCAAGGCGCTTGAGAGCCTCGGCATCTCGCTGGAGGGTGTCCGCCAGCAGGTCGAGGAGATCATCGGCCAGGGGCAGCAGGCGCCGAGCGGGCACATCCCGTTCACGCCACGCGCCAAGAAGGTGCTGGAGCTGTCCCTCCGCGAGGCGCTGCAGCTCGGGCACAACTACATCGGCACGGAGCACATCCTGCTGGGTCTGATCCGCGAGGGTGAGGGCGTCGCCGCCCAGGTCCTCGTGAAGCTCGGCGCCGACCTCAACCGGGTCCGCCAGCAGGTCATCCAGCTGCTCTCCGGCTACCAGGGCAAAGAGCCGGCCGCCGCCGGCACCGGCGCCCCCGGCGAGGCCGCTCCGTCGACCAGCCTGGTGCTCGACCAGTTCGGTCGTAATCTCACCCAGGCCGCCCGCGAGGGCAAACTCGACCCGGTCATCGGGCGCGAGAAGGAAATCGAGCGGGTCATGCAGGTCCTGTCCCGCCGCACCAAGAACAACCCGGTGCTCATCGGCGAGCCAGGTGTCGGCAAGACGGCCGTGGTCGAGGGCCTGTCCCAGCGGATCATCAAGGGCGAGGTGCCCGAGACGCTCAAGGACAAGCAGCTCTACACGCTCGACCTCGGTGCCCTCGTCGCCGGCTCGCGTTACCGCGGTGACTTCGAGGAGCGGCTGAAGAAGGTCCTCAAGGAGATCCGCACCCGCGGCGACATCATCCTGTTCATCGACGAGATCCACACCCTCGTGGGTGCGGGTGCCGCCGAGGGCGCGATCGACGCCGCCTCGATCCTCAAGCCGATGCTGGCCCGTGGCGAGCTCCAGACCATCGGTGCGACCACCCTCGACGAATACCGCAAGCACCTCGAGAAGGACGCCGCGCTCGAGCGCCGCTTCCAGCCGATCCAGGTGGGTGAGCCGTCGCTGGCGCACACCATCGAGATCCTCAAGGGCCTGCGCGACCGTTATGAGGCGCACCACCGGGTGACGATCACCGACGCCGCCCTGGTCGCCGCCGCGACGCTGGCCGACCGCTACATCTCCGACCGCTTCCTGCCGGACAAGGCGATCGACCTGATCGACGAGGCCGGGGCGCGGATGCGCATCCGCCGGATGACCGCGCCGCCAGACCTGCGTGACTTCGACGAGCGCATCGCCCAGGTGCGCCGCGACAAGGAGTCCGCGATCGACGCACAGGACTTCGAGCGTGCCGCGCAGCTGCGCGACAAGGAGAAGCAGCTGCTCGGCCAGAAGGCGCAGCGCGAGAAGGAGTGGAAGGCCGGCGACCTCGACGTCGTGTCCGAGGTCGACGACGAGCAGATCGCCGAAGTCCTGGCGAACTGGACCGGCATCCCGGTCTACAAGCTGACCGAGGAGGAGACCGCTCGGCTCCTGCGCATGGAGGACGAGCTGCACAAGCGCCTCGTCGGCCAGGACGACGCGGTCAAGGCGGTCTCGAAGGCCATCCGGCGCACCCGGGCCGGCCTGAAGGACCCGAAGCGCCCGTCCGGCTCGTTCATCTTCGCCGGCCCGTCCGGCGTCGGGAAGACGGAGCTGTCCAAGGCGCTCGCCGAGTTCCTCTTCGGCTCCGAGGACGCGCTGATCCAGCTCGACATGTCGGAGTTCCACGACCGGTATACGGTGTCCCGCCTCGTCGGCGCGCCCCCCGGATACGTGGGCTACGACGAGGGTGGCCAGCTGACCGAGAAGGTCCGCCGGCGGCCGTTCTCGGTGGTCCTCTTCGACGAGATCGAGAAGGCCCACCCGGACGTCTTCAACACGCTCCTGCAGATCCTGGAAGACGGCCGTCTCACCGACGGTCAGGGCCGCATCGTGGACTTCAAGAACACGGTGATCATCCTGACCACCAACCTGGGCACTCGCGACGTGGCCAAGGCCGTGTCCCTGGGCTTCCAGGCGTCGGAGGACAACGACTCCAACTACGAGCGGATGAAGCAGAAGGTCAACGACGAGCTGAAGCAGCACTTCCGCCCGGAGTTCCTCAACCGCATCGACGACACGATCGTCTTCCACCAGCTCGCGCAGGACCAGATCCTGGGCATCGTGGACCTGATGATCGCCCGCATCGAGTCCCAGCTCCGCAACAAGGACATGGGCCTCGAGCTGACCGACAACGCCAAGAAGTTCCTGGCCAACAAGGGCTATGACCCGGTCCTGGGCGCCCGGCCGCTGCGCCGGACGATCCAGCGGGAGATCGAGGACTCGCTCTCCGAGCGCATCCTGTTCAACGAGCTCCGCCCGGGCCAGATCGTCGTCATCGACTGCGAAGGCGACCCGGCCCAGTTCGAGAAGGCCAAGCTGGTCTTCAACGGCGCCGACCGGCCGGGCGACGTCCCGGACGGCGTGCCCGCCGAGCTGACCAAGGGCGGCTCCGCCGAGGAGTCCGCGGCCTAACCAGGCAAGGCACGACGAGAGGCCCCCGACCGGTGCGGTCGGGGGCCTTTCGCGTTCTCCGGCTCTGCGCCGCGCGCACGTCGTCCGCTTTGCGTCGTGCCTAGTACGGCAGCCGCCGTTCGGGATCATGGCTGAAGCTCGGCGCTGAGTCGTCGTGCGTAGTGGGAGCGGCGGGCTCGGGCTTGGTGGCGGC